>DAHUYK010000137.1 GCA_027315245.1 Vulcanimicrobiota bacterium
CTCCTCGGCCTCGTCGCCGCAGCGGGAATCGCCGTCGTGTTCGGCGCCGAACGGCTCGCAAGCAGAGGTCTCGGCGGTCTCAAGGAGATCGCCGTGGCCGTCGTCGCCCCGTTGCTTCTGTGGACGGCATGGGCTCGTCCTCTGCTCTTCCCGTACGGGCTCTACCTCATCCTCGCACCGCTCGACGTCCTCATGCAGCTGAGCAGACAGGACGGCACGGTCGCGCGCCTCCTGGGCCTTGTCTCAGCCGTCGCACTCATCTTCTACGCGGTTCGAACGAAGAGTCTGCGCGTGCCTCCGCGCGCGATCGTATGGCTTGCGCTCTTTTGCGGCTGGATCGTGCTGTCGACGCTCTGGTCGATAGGAACGAATCCCGGAAAAGAAGCGACGACGATGCTCGAAATTTCGGGACTCTACGTTGCCGTCGCGTGCTTTCCGACGCGGCGCCGCGATCTCGTGCCGCTCCTCGCGACGCTCGTCGTCAGCGGACTCGTCGCCGCGCTCATCGGCATCTACGAGTTTCGCTTCGCCGGAGCGATGCAGCAGCAAACGATCTCGGATTATCATCGAATCACCGTATCGCTCGGACAATCGCAGCTCGATCCGAACATGTATGCGGACAGCCTGCTCGTACCGTTCGCTATTGCGCTTGCATGGTTCGCGCGCGCAAAGCGGATGCTCCCCACTGTCGCCGCGCTGGGCGTCATGGCCATCCTCGTGAGCGCGATCGCACTCGCGGGCTCCCGCGATGCGACGATCGGCCTCGCCATCGAGACGCTCGTGCTCACCTCGATGCTCGGCGTCTGGAAGCGCGTAGCGATTCCCGTAGGAGCCCTCATCGGCGGCACCCTCGCGATCTTCCCGAACGTCTTTCTCCGGGCGCTCGCAGACAATGGCGGAGGCTACGGCCGAACGTCGATTTGGCACGTAGCCCTTGCCGCTTTCCTACAGCATCCGTTCGTCGGTGCTGGATCGGGGAGCTTTGCCGCGGTGTACGACCGCTGGTACCTGCGGGTCTTCGAGCCGTACGACGTGGGATGGAACATGGCGTCGCACGACATCGTCATCCATTACGGCGTGGAGCTGGGCGCGATCGGCTTGCTTCTCGTCTTCGGTTGGGGTATTTCGCAGTGGCTACTCGCGCGCTCGCTGCCGCGGACCGGTCTCTACGGCGACCTCCGTGCGATCTGCGTCGCCTCGCTTGCTGCGCTTGCGTTTGCTGCGTTCTTCATCGATCTCTTCGACGTCAAGTTCGTCTGGCTGCTGTTCGGCCTCATCGCGCAGACTCGCGCCGCAGCGCTAGGAGAGCGAGCGTGCTGACGGTGGAGCGCTTCGAAGATCTCGCTGCACTAAAAGTCGTCAGAGCCGAGTACGAACGCGTCTACGCGGCAGATCCGCAGCGCACGGTCTTCGTATCCTGGCCCTGGATGCTTGCCTATCTCGAGACGATACCGAAGAACTGGACGGTGCTCGCGGCACGCAACGCGGGCGCGTACGCCGGATTCCTTCTCCTCGTCCGGAGCTGCGGGTCGGGCCCGTTCCCGCTCTACCGCGAACTCGGCCTGGGAGCGTATCCGATGGGCGATTACACATCACTCATCGCCACCGGTGATGATGCCGAAATCGTAACGGCATTTGCCGGCGAGATCGAGCGTATGCATTGGGACGTTCTCCGGGCGCGCAGCGTGCGCGATCCGCGCGTCGCGGCGATCGCCGCACGTCTGGGGGCAAACGCCCTACTCGAGCGCGAGCCGCCTACTGCATGCCACGTCGTGGCTCTGCCGGCATCCTGGGACGCCTACGTATCGCAGATGAAAAACGGCAAGCAGACGTTGCGGTACGCACTGCGGCGTCGCAACGCGTGGAGCAAGGCGCGCTTCACCGAAGCAGATGCGACGACGCTCGAAGGTCACGTCGACACCCTCTTGCGGCTCCATTGCCGCCGTTGGAAGGGCAATTTTTCGAAGGCGCGCCGTACGTATGGCCGCCTCTTTGCGCGGGCCCACGAGCTCGGGTGCTGCCGTATCGCGGTGCTGTGGGACGCAGCCGGCGCGCCGATTGCAGCGCAGGCAGCCTTCACCGACACGGAACGGCGCACGTGGGGCATTTACATGCTTTCGTACGACCGCGCGGCCTCGAAGCACTCGCCTGGCATCGGTATGCTCATGCGCGGCATCGAGCGTGCCATCGGGGAGCGGTTCGCGGAATACGACTTTCTTCGTGGTGATGAATCCTACAAAACGCGATTTGGATCTCAGCTTCGGTGGCTCGATAATTACAGCGTACGCAAGCGCTCGTTGCGCGTACACGTGACGGAACAACTCTGGGAATCGGCGTCGCACGCAAAGCGAAGCTTGAGATCTCTGCTCGTCGGGAGGGTTAAAGCAAGTGTCTAAGAATCGCGCGCCGCGCGCGCTCGTTCTCACGCAGTTCTTCGCGCCGGAGCCGTGCGCAGCCGCACACCGCATGGAGGCCCTCGTGCGCGCCTTGCGAGACCGCGGTATGGCCGTTACCGTCGTGGCCCCGATGCCGAGCTTCCCGTCTGGCCGGATCGACCCGGCGTACCGCGGGAAGCTCTTCGTACGGGAGGAGCTGCATGGCGCTCGGATCGTGCGGCTGCTTCACGTGGCAACCGCGAAGCGCTATGGCCGCTACGTTGCGTGGCTCAGCTTTGCGTTGCTGGCGACGCTGTATGCGCTCTTCATTGCCGACGTGCCCGATGTCGTCGTCATGACGTCGCCGCCGATTACGTTGGCATTCCCGGCCCTTGCCGTGCGGCTGTTGCGGGGTGCGCGGCTCGTCGTCGACGTGCGAGACGTCTTTCCCGATCTTCCGATTCAGATGGGGCTTTGGAGCGAGCGGGGTTCGATGGCGCGCGCGGTCGGAGCGCTCGTCAACCGGCTCTATGCACTTGCTGCATTCGTCTCACCGGTGACGCCCACTGCCGTCGAACGTGTGCGCCGGCGGGCAGGAAGCACCGAAGTGTATCTTGCGCCGAACGGCTGGGATAACGTCCCGGCGGAACCAGGCGTCATCAAGCGGCGTAACGGTGAGTTCGTCGCAACCTTTACCGGAAACATGGGGCTCGCCAACGGACTGGATCTGCTCCTCGACGCGGCGAAGCTCGTCGCAAACGACGATATTCGCATCGCCCTCGTCGGTGCCGGAGCGGATTACGAGCACGTGACGGAGCGCATAGCGGCCGAACGCATCCAAAACGTCGATCTCTACGGCGTGCTTCCGCGGGCGAAAGCGCTGGGGGCACTCGCCGAATCCGATGCCGCGATCTCCGTGCTCCGCGAAGGCATCAACGAGTGCATTCCGACGAAACTGTTCGATGCATTCGCCGTCGGCTGTCCGGTGGTGCTCTGCGCTTCGGGCGAGGCACGGCGCGTCGTGTCGGAAGCGGCCGGAGGTATCTGCAGCGCCCCGGGTGACGCCGAGTCGCTGGCTGAGGCGCTGCGCCGTCTCGCGTGCGATCGCGAGCTCGCTCGGGCTTTCGGCAAGGCGGGGCGCAAGTACGCGGCGGATTTCGAACGGGCGAAGATCATGGCCGGCCTCGCCGCAAAGATCGACGCCGCCGCTGTGGGCGCCTCGTGAACCCGAGCCTGCGCGCCCTTGCCGTTACGGTCGTCGTTGCAATGCTCGGCTGCGGCGCGCAAGCTTCGACTTCCGGTGCACCGGGTTCGACGATCTCTGGCGGCGCTTCGAATCCCGGAAGCGGGCCGCAGCACGTGCAGAACTGGCTCTATGCGTGCATCGACGGAACCCAGACGTGCAGCCAAGCGCTCAACGTCGGCATCGGAGCCGCGTGGCTCGCGGCGCACTCAGACTGGGCAGAGGTCTACTATGCGGCCGCCGACGATCCATCGTCGGAAGCACTTGCTGCTGCCGGCGAACGGCACATCGTCGTTTATCTCGATCCGAACATCTCTCCGTACTGTCCGGTGCCCCCGGGATATGATGCATCTTCGAGCGATTTTCCGGAGACCGGAGCGAACTGCACTGGAACCGTCGCACAGTATCTGCACGCACGCAGCGGCAGCTACGCGCACGCGTACGAGCACCAGGCAAACGGAAACCGTCTCATCGACCACGCCGACGGCTTCTACAATGGCGAAGCGCAAGAGCCGTTCTACATCGGAGATCCCGACGTTCAGGCGGCCTTCGGCGTCGCCTCGACCCAGAACCGCTACGCTACCGACGTTTTCGAAGACGACGGCGGTGGCGCGTACAACTGCATCATCGACGCGCAGGGCGAGTGCAGCGGAACGTACGGTTCGGCGCACTACGCTCCGCCCGCCTGTGGCGACAACGGCGGGTACTGGTGCTTCAAATACGGCGAGACGGCTGTCGAGTGGGATCGCGCGGCGAATCCGCAGGCGGCCTACGCCGCCGACGCGATCGCGCT
>DAHUYK010000012.1 GCA_027315245.1 Vulcanimicrobiota bacterium
CGGCCCTGCCAGACGCTGATCGCGCCGGCCGTTGTCCATCTCTTTGACCGTCAGCCCGTACGCCGCTGCGACGGTCTCCTTGATTTTTGCGATCGTGACACGTTGGAGCGGCGCCTGAGCCACCGCGCTCTTGAGCACCTCGGCGGCGAGGTCGGGCGTGATGGGCGCTTTCGTCAACGAAGCGTATGCGACGACGCGGATGAGCGCGCCCTCGAGCTCGCGGATGTTCGATGGAATCACCTTTGCGATGAACGACGTTACCTCGTGAGGCACGGGTATGTTTTCGCTCTCCGCCTTCTTGCGCAGGATCGCTTCACGCGTCTCGACGTCGGGTGCCTGGATGTCGGTCTGCAATCCCCATTCGAAGCGCGAGCGCAACCGCGCTTCGAGCGTCTGAATCTCCTTGGGCGGACGATCGGACGAGAGCACGAGCTGACGTCCCGAGCTATGCAGGTCGTTGAAGGTGTGAAAGAACTCTTCTTGCGTCGTCTCTTTGCCGGCGAGAAACTGAACGTCGTCGATGAGAAGTACGTCGACTTGACGGTAGCTCTTGCGGAACTCGGGGGTGCGGTTGTTCTGCAGCGCGATGATGAACTCGTTGGTGAACTTTTCGCACGAAACGTAGAGAACGTTCGCGGCGGGATTATCCACGAGCACCCGGTGCCCAATGGCGTGCATGAGATGCGTCTTGCCCAGACCCACGCCGCCGTAAAGGAAGAGCGGATTGTAGGCCTTGCCCGGGGTGCAGGCGACGGCTTGCGCGGCAGCGTGGGCGAACCGGTTCGATTGCCCCACGACGAACTCTTCAAAGGTATAGCGGCTGTTGAGGTTGCCCTGTCGCGGCACCTCGTCGACCGACCGCAGCCCGTTCGAGTGTGCACCCGCCGGCGGTGGATCTGCGATGACGAAGCGCAAGTCGACGGCGATCTGCAAGACCCCACGAATCGCATCGGTGATCTCGCTGCGCAGGCGGTTCTCGCACCAGTCCCGCGCGAAGGCGTTCTGTACGGCGAGCGTTAGCTCCATCCCGTCGAGCGCAACGGGCTGCATCGGCTTGAGCCACATGTTGAAAACCGGCTTGGTAAACTTGCGATCTAAGGCGTCCAGAACGGTGCGCCAAAGGTCGCTCGATATACCGGAAGTGCCGATTGCCAACGCCATTGCCTCATGTCTCCCGCTGCAGCTAGGTGAGGGTTCCTTGCCACGATCCGCAGATCGTAGCACTGGATCGAGGGCGCATCGCATTGGCGCAATCGGGAGCGCCTCCTGCGCAAAGAATCCACGACCTTATGCACTTATCCACAGGGTGCATAACGACGCTTTTTCGGCATTTTCCGCCCACGCAAACCGTGCCCCGGGAGTCGCTCGAAATTCGGTCAAGCGCCCGTGGCACAAGGCTTTTCGGGCCATACCACGGGAGGGCCCCGGCGAGCGTTTCCACAGGCTTGTCCACAGGTGTGGAAACTTGACGGTCGCGGGTCTGCCCGGTATACTTGCGCAGCCCAAGTCAGGAGTGGATAGAAAAGCATGAAGCGGACGTATCAGCCGCATAATCGCCGTCGCAAGCGGGTCCATGGCTTCCTCGAGCGGATGCGGACGAAGAACGGTCGCCGAGTCCTTGCCCGCCGCCGGAAGAAGGGCCGTCACCGCCTCGCCGTTTGATGCGTAGCTACGCCGGCCTCCGCCGGCGCGCAGAGTTTGCTGCGCTTCGCAGGCGCGGCCGAATGAGTCCGCGCCCCACGCTCGCACTCTACCGCGCTCCCTTCGCTGGAGATCGCTCGCGTGCGGGCATCACCGTCGGCAGTGCCGTCGGAAAGGCCGTCGTGCGCAATAGAGTGCGGCGGAGAATCGCAGCGGCGCTCCATGAGTTGCTCTCGGCGCGCCCTCCGGAGCGCCTCCTCGTCGTCGCCAAGCCTCCCGCCGCCGAGGCGGATTTCCGGCGCCTTCGCAGCGATTTGCAGCTGGCGCTCGAAGCAGGCTCACCATCTCGATGATCTCCAGCATCGCCGCCGGGCTCATACGCGTGTACCAGCGGTTCCTTTCACCGCTGCTGCCGCCGTCGTGCCGCTTCTACCCGAGTTGTTCGCACTACGCGGCACAGGCGATCGAGCAGCACGGAGCAGGCGCTGGCACGGTGCTGGCGCTGCGCCGGCTCGCGCGTTGCCATCCGTGGCATCCCGGCGGCGTCGATCCGGTTCCCGCACGCATTCAGAGCAGACGTTAACCCGGTGCACATGCTCTTCGCGGCGTCCTGGCTCGACCCGTTCGTCTGGCTGCTGTGGCACGTCGTCCAATACATCAACTCGGTCGTTCACAACCTCGGCTTCAGCCTCATTATCTTAGCCGCGCTCATCCGCGCGGTATTCTGGGGCCTGAACGTCAAGCAGTTCAAGGCAATGCTCGCGATGCAGCGCATCGCGCCGCGCATCAAGCAGATCCAGGAGCGCTACAAGGGCGATCAGCAGCGCATTCAGCAAGAAACGATGGCGCTCTATCGCGACGCGGGCGCGAATCCGCTCGCGGGGTGCCTGCCGATGATCGTGCAGCTGCCGATTCTCTACAGCGTCTACTGGGTGGTCCTCGAGCACAAAGCGCTCTTTGACACGACGAAGTTTCTCTGGATCGGCAGCACGATCGCGGCGCACTACCCAATGGTTTTCGGAACGAGCCTCGCCGCGCCCGACGTCGTGCTCCTTGCGCTCTATGCCGCATCGATGTACTTCAGCATGCGCTACGGCAGCGTTCCCTCGACCGACGCGCAGCAGGCGCAGATGCAGCGCATCATGGCGATGTTCTCGCCGCTGCTCCTGGCGTACTTCGGCTGGCGAGCCAAGTGGCCGTCCGCAATGATCCTGTATTGGTTTTCGTACAACGCATTCACGATGGGGCAGCAGATTTATATGCTGCGCCGGTACCATCAGCCGCTCAGCGCGTTCGATTCCGGGCACGCGCTCACCGAGAGCGTTGCGCCGAAGCAGGCTGATACCGAGGGCACGGACGCCAAGCGCGCGCTCGCTGCGGGCAAGGACGCGGCGTCCGTCGAGGGAAGCCAGGACCCCTCGCAGCCCGCCGCAGCGCAGCGGCGCCGGCGGCGCAAGAGAAAGAAAAAATGACGAGTAGGGAGTTGAGATGATCTACGAAGACGACTACGAGTTCGAAGAGCAGCCCGCGCACGTTCGCGATCGCCAGATTCCGGGAACAAGCGGCGGACGCGGCGGACGGCGTCGCGAGCGCGCGCCGCGGCGCAGCAGACCCAGCCAAGAAGTGCCGGAATCCGCAAAGGGCGCGCGCGATCTCTTGCGCGACATCCTCGAACGCATGGGCGTGGCGCCGATCGAAATCGATTTCATCGAGCGCGAAGAGGGCCAGTATTTCGAAGTGAACGGCCCGGACCTCGCCGCATTGATCGGCCGCCGCGGCAACACGCTCGAAGCGCTGAACCACGTCTTCAACAACATCATCAATGCCGGCGTGCGCAGTAATCGCAGCTACTACACCATCGATGCAGAGGGGTATCGCGCGCACCGCGCCGATCGTCTCAAGGACCTCGCGCTCGCGTCGCAAGACCGCTGCGTCCGCGACAAACAACCGCAATACTTGGAACCGATGCTCCCGTCGGAGCGCAAGATCATCCACCTCGCGCTCGCGCAGAGCGCGGAGGTGCGGACCGAGTCCGAGGGCGAGGAGCCCGAGCGCAGGGTCGTCATCTTCCCCCGCTAAGAGAGGGGCGTGCGCACGCTCTACTCGTCTCGTGTACCGTGACGCAACCATCGCCGCCGTAGCGACGCCGCCCGGCCGCGGCGCCGTCGCCGTCGTGCGCGTCAGCGGCCCCGGGACGCAGTCGATCGCGCAGCGCCTCGTGCACGCGCGCTTGCCGCTGCGCGCGCGACGCGTCACGAACGCCGACGTCGTCGACGAATACGGCACGTTGCTCGATCGAGGAATCGCCGTGCTCTGGCCTGCGCCGCGAAGCTACACCGGTGAAGACGTCCTCGAACTGCACCTGCACGCAAGCCCGGTCGTCGTGCGACTCGTGCTCGAAGCGGTTCTGCGCGCCGGCGCTCGATTGGCGCAACCAGGCGAGTTCACTCGCCGTGCATTCGAGAACGGAAAGCTTGCGCTCAACGAAGCGCAAGCCGTCGGCGATCTCATCGCAGCGGAGACGGCGGCTGCCTCGCGCGCTGCGCTGGCAAACCTCGGCGGCGCACTCACGAGCGAGATGCGTCGCCTGCGCGCGGTGCTGTTCGGTGCGTTAGAGGAGCTTGCTGGCGCGATCGACTTTCCCGACGAAGTGCCCGACCCCGATCCGCGATCGTTCGATGAGGCTCTTGCGCATATCGACGAAGCGTTGTGCGATCTCCAACGTTCCACGGAGATGGGCCGCATTGCGCGGGAAGGCACGAGCGTCGCAATCGTCGGGCCGCCGAACGCCGGAAAGTCGTCGCTGCTCAACGCGCTGCTGGGGCAGGAACGCGCGCTCGTTTGTGAGCTTGCGGGGACGACGCGAGACACGATCGAGGAGTCGATCGTCATCGACGGCGTGCAAGTGCGGCTTACCGACACGGCAGGTATTCGCGATCGCCCCGAACGGGTGGAGGCCGCCGGTATCGAGCGCACGATGCGCGCGCTGGAAGAAGCACGCGTCGCACTCGTCACCGTCGACGGGTCGCATCCGCTGGGCGAACCAGAGCGGCACGTGCTACGGTTGACGGAGGGCCGGGAGCGCGTGCTCTTCTGCAACAAAGCCGACCTCGGCACCGCGGCGGCGCACGAACTCGAGGGGGCCGTCGTCGGAAGCACGCGCGACGCGCAGACGCTCGATGCCCTGCGCGCTGCGATCGCCCGGTGCGGCTGGCACGGTGAGCACCTCGACTTCGCTCGTCCGCACTTAGCGCGCGCTTACGAGATCGATGCCGTCAACGCCGCGAGAGAGGCGATCGGTCGCGCACGCGAGGTGCTGGCCGCAGGCGACCCCATCGACCTATGCGCCGGTGATCTGCAGCGAGCCGTTGCGGCGCTTGGGCATGTAAGCGGCGAGGCGGCCGGAGAAGAACTCCTGGACGGCATCTTTGCCCGCTTCTGCATCGGGAAGTGACCGGAGGACGATATGATCCACGTACTGCGCCGTAACTGGTGGGCCATCGCGGCTCGCGGCATCGTCGCGCTCCTTTTCGGATTGCTCGTTTTCGTCTTTCCACGCGAAGCCGTGCTCGTGCTCGTGCTCGTCTTCGGCGCGTACGCGGCCGTCGACGGCATCTTCGCAATCCTCTCCGCTGTCTTGGCAGAGCAGGCACACGAGCGCTGGTGGACGTTCGTCGTGGAAGGCATCGTCGGACTGGCAATCGGCGCCTTGGCGTTCTTTCGCCCAGGGATGACTGCGGTCGCCCTCTACACGCTCATCGCGCTCTGGGCGGTCGTGACCGGGGTCATCGAGATCGTCGCCGCGGTGCGCGTGCGAGCATCGATCGCGAACGAGATCATGCTTCTTGCCGGCGGCGTCGCTTCGATCCTCTTCGGCGCGCTCATGCTCGTCTTTCCGAGCGTCGGCGCGCTTGCCGTCGTATGGCTTATCGGATTCTACGCGGTGCTCTTCGGTCTCGCGATGATCGCGTTCGCCTTGCGCCTGCGTGCGCACGCGTAGTGCTCTCGCCGGCGCGCTCGCGCTCGCAGCCTGCACGCGGCTGCATCACACGTGGGGCGTTCCGGGCGAGGTGCGCATCGGATACCTCGGTACGATCTACACGCTCAATCCGGTCATCGCGTTCGGGCAGCGCCTCATCGACCTCACGCAACTCTACGCGCAGCCGCTCGTCGGGATCGGCGCGAACGATCGCGCGATTGCGGTCCTGTGCACGGCCGTTCCGTCGGTGCGCAACGGCGGCATTTCGCCGGACGGCCGTACGATCACATATCATCTCCGCCGCGGCGTCCGCTTCGCCGACGGCGTATCGTTCACGTCGCGCGACGTAGCGTTCACGTACCGCGTCATCATGGACGCACGCAATCCGGTCACCGAAGCGCAACCGTACCATCGTATTGCTTGGCTGCGAACGCCCGACGCGTACACCGTGCGCATTCGTCTCAAGGGGCGTTGGGCCGGCGCCGTGCGGGAGCTCTTTGCAGCATCCGATTACGTCTACGGTATCCTTCCCGCGCACGCGTTCTCGAGCACGGACGTCGTCCATGCTGCCTGGAACGAGCATCCGTTCGGAACCGGGCCGTTTCGCGTCATCCGCTGGGTTCGCGGCGACAGCGTCGTCCTAAAGCCCAACCCGTACTTTCGGCCGGCGCCACACCTCGCGCGCATCGTCGTGCGCATGCTCCCCGACGAGAACACGGCCTTCATCGCGTTGCGCGCCCACGCAATCGACTTTACCGACATCACCTACGAGCAGGTTGCGTTCGCTCGCACCGATCCGCAGATCCGCGTGGTCGCCGTGCAGCGCAACGAAGTCGACGACCTCGAGCTGCAGACGCAGAGTCCGGCGATGCGCGACGTCCGCGTTCGCAGAGCCGTCGCTTTTGCCGTCGATCGCACGACGATCGCGCGCGCCGTCTACCACTCGTTGAGTCCCCTTGCAACGACGGAGATTCCGCCGCTCTTTGCGCAGCACGATCGCACGATCGCAGCCCTTCCCTACGACCCGCAGCGCGCCCGCGCGCTGCTGGGCGGGCGGCATCCGCTCGTTCGCATCTCGTTCAATAATGCCGAAGACACGTATCGCGAGGTCGCAACGGTGCTGCAGGCCAATCTCAGTGCCGTCGGCTTCGATGCGGTCTTGCGGGGAAGCACGCCGAGCATACTCTACGCGCCGCCGGCGCAAGGCGGCGTTCTCTACGACGGGCGCTTCGAGATCGACGTCGGCGGGTGGTACGGCGGGCTCGATCCGGAGGCGTCCGAGCCGTGGACCTGCGCCAACCGAGCGCCGAACGGGCCCAACGTCGCCCGGTGGTGCGATGCGCGGTACGACGCGGCCTTCGCCCGGCAGGCGCAAAGCCTCGACCCGCGCGTACGGGCAGCAGCCTTCGACACGATGCAACGGCGCATCCATGACGCCGTTCCCGTCATCTTCCTCGTCTACCGCACCGAGTACGAGGCCATGAATCCGGCGTTGCACGGCTTCCGTCCGAACATGCTCTACAACTTCGGACAGACTCAAGACTGGTCGCTTCCCTAGCTAGGCCCTCGCGCCTTAGGCAAAAGAGAGGCGGACGTGCTGCGCTGAATAGGCACGGCATGGGCGCGAAAACAGACGATGCGGCCGTTATCGTCGTCGGCGGCGGACACGCGGGAGTCGAAGCCGCACTCGCATCGGCGCGACTGGGCGTCGAGACGCTGCTCGTCACCGGGGATCCGGAAAAAATATGCACGCTGCCGTGCAATCCGTCGATCGGCGGAAGCGCCAAGGGGCAGATCGTGCGGGAGATCGACGCGCTCGGCGGCGCGATGGGAATGCTGGCAGATGCGTGCAGCCTGCACGCGCGGTTTCTGAACGAAAGCAAAGGCCCTGCCGTGCGCGCGCTGCGCGCCCAGATGGACAAGCCGTCGTACGCGCGTCACGCGATTGCGCTGCTCCGGGCTCAACGCAACCTGCACATCGCGCAGGGTCTCGTCGAGGGTCTCGTCGTTGCAGGGCAGCGCGTTGCAGGCGTTCGCTGCATGGACGGCCGAGCGTTCACCGCGCAGAACGTCGTGCTCGCGACGGGCACCTTTCTCGGCGGCAAGACGTTTCGAGGCGAGATCGTCAACGACGAAGGGCGCATCGGCGAGCCGCCCGCGGTCGGACTCGCCTTCTGCTTACGGGGCTTGGGTTTTTCGACGCAGCGCATGAAGACGGGGACGCCGCCGCGTGTCGCACGCGACAGCGTCGACGTAGGCGCCATGCAAGAACAGGCGCCCAGCGCGGTGCCGCTGCGCTTTTCGTATTCCAGCGTCGCGCGCTTCGCAGGTCCGCAACTGCCGTGTTACATCACGCTGACGAACGAGCGCACGCACCGGCTGGTTCGTGAGAATCTCCATCGCTCGCCGCTTTACGGGCTGGATCTCATCCGCGGCATCGGGCCGCGATATTGCCCGTCGATCGAAGACAAGGTCATCAAGTTCGCGCACAATCCGGCGCACCAAATCTTTATCGAGCCGGAGGGATGGGACGAGCCGACGTTCTATGTTGGCGGCTTTTCCACGTCGCTTCCGGCGGAGGTGCAGTTGAGCATGCTGCAGACTTTGCCCGGTCTCGAGAACGCCGTCATGCTGCGCGCCGGCTATGCGGTCGAGTACGACATGGTTCCCCCAACCGAACTGCACGACACGCTGGAGACGCATCGCATCCAGGGACTCTTTCACTGCGGTCAGCTCAACGGAACCTCGGGTTACGAGGAAGCCGCCGCGCAGGGGCTCGTCGCCGGAATCAATGCCGCGCGCCGCTCGCAAAAGCGCAGCCCCCTACGCATCGAGCGCAGCCGAGGCTACATCGGCGTCATGATCGACGACCTTGTGAGCAAGGGTATCGACGAGCCCTATCGGATGATGACCTCGCGCGCCGAGCACCGGCTTCTTTTGCGCCACGATAATGCAGATGCGCGCCTGACGCCACTGGGTCGCGAGGTCGGCTCGGTCGGTGGCGAGGCTTGGGAGCGGTTCCTGTGCCGAAGTGCGGCGTTGGCAACCGCGCACGACGAGGCAGCGCGGCTCCGGATCGACGAGCGGCTGCGCCGGCCCGGCGTTCGCTTTGAAGACGTCGCAGCATCTTTCACGCATCCGATCGAGCCCGAGATAGGCGAGCGCCTTGCAGTCGAGGTGAAGATTGCCGGATATGAGGCCCGCGAACGAGAGGCTGTCGAACGTGCCGCACGGCAGGAGTCGCGCGAGATTCCCGACGGATTCGAGTATGCCAAAATATCGGCATTATCGCGCGAGGCGCGCGAGAAGCTGAGCGAGCGTCGCCCTCGGACGCTCGGTACTGCCGGTCGAATTCCTGGCGTGACGCCCTCGGACGTCGCGGTTCTGAGCGTGCTGCTGGCCCGTGGCGCCTGAGGGCCCCGGCGGCCCCGGCGACAGACTCTTACGCCTCTTGCGGACCGCGGAGGCGCCGGAGGCCGAGCGGCTCGCAGAGTACGGCGCCCTCGTACTCAAGGCGAACGAGCGGACGAATCTCACGGGCGCCAAGTCGCCCGAAGCGATGGCGGAGCATATTCTCGACAGCATGACGCTCCTGCCGTACGTCGCTTCGGCGCTCGTCGACGTCGGTTCGGGCGGCGGGCTGCCGGCGATCCCCCTGGCGATCGCGGCGGGCATCCCGGTGACGATGATCGAGTCGGTCGGGAAGAAGGCTGCCTTCCTTCGCGAGGCCGTTACGGCGCTTGGCATTTCGGCGGTGGTTCTCAACGAGCGAGCCGAAGTCGCGGCTCGTCTCCCCCGGCTCCGCGAGAGCTTCGCGTGCGGGACGGCGCGCGCCGTTGCGGGGGCGACGACTCCTGCGGAGCTGCTGCTGCCGTTCATCGCGGTCTCGGGATGCGGGTTGCTTCAGCGAGGCCGCGCGAGTCCCGGCGAGCGAGAAGCGCTCACCGATGCCGGCCTCATGCTAGGGGCGTACATCGAGCGCATTATCTTGTTGCGAGAAGGGCACGAAATTGTCGTCATGCGAAAGACCGCCTCAACGCCGCAACGGTTTCCGCGTCGCGTTGGGATCCCGGCGAAGAGACCGCTCTGTGTTTCACGTGAAACATCCGGGGCTCGTTGAAACCAGCGCTTCCCGGTTACGGTCTTGTAGGCGGTCCGAGCGAGACTTCCAAAGCAGCAGCGGCGAGAGAAGCAGAAGTGACTGACGATATATCGAGATATAACAGATGGCGCGGATAGCGACGGCAGGCCAGGTCGGCGGCAAGGGGGGCACGAGCCGTTGGCTCGTCTCCCTGACCGTGATGCTCGGCATGATCATGGCGATCATCGACGCGACGATCGTCAACGTGGCTCTGCCGACGATCGCCGGAAACCTTGGCGCAACGATCGACGACGCTGCGTGGATCGCTACGGGCTATCTGCTCTCCGCGGTGATCATCATGCCCCTCAACGGCTGGCTGACGGCATACTTCGGACGGCGCAACTTTTACGCAGGCTGTATCGCTATCTTCACCATCGCGTCGTTCCTCTGCGGCACGGCGCACAGCATTTGGCAACTCGTCTTCTATCGCATCATCCAGGGAATCGGCGGCGGAGCTCTGCAGCCGACGGCGCAGGCGCTGCTCTTCGAGACGTTTCCGCCCGAAGAGCGCGGCGGTGCCATGGCGATCTTCGGTATCGGCGCCATGTTCGGTCCTGCGATCGGGCCGCTCTTGGGAGGCTATATCATCGACAACGCGACGTGGCCGCTCATTTTCTTCATCAACATTCCGATCGGCATCGTCGCATTTCTCATGACGCTCTCGTTCATCGAAGCGCCGCACTACCTGCAAAAACCCAAAGGTGGAATCGATTTCTTCGGGCTCTCCTTGCTCGTCGCCGGCTTAGGCTCGCTGCAATACGTACTCGAGCGCGGGCAGCATGATGATTGGTATAGTTCGTCGACGATCACCGTTCTCACGGTCGTCTCCGTCGTGTCGCTGACGTGGTTTATCGTGAAGTCGCTGCGCGACCGGCATCCGCTCGTCGACCTGCGCCCGTTCCGCTTCAGAGAGTTTTCGATCGGCAACGTTCTTTATGCCGTACTCGGCTTCGGGCTCTTCGGCTCGACGCTGCTCATGCCGCTGTTCTTCCAGGGCGTTGCCGGCATGACGGCCTACGAGACCGGCTGGGTGCTCTTCCCCGGCGCCGTCGCGACTGCAATCTCGATGCTCGTTGCGGGCCGCATCCTCAATCGTGTCGACAGCCGGCTCATGATCGCCTTCGGCATCATTCTTTTTGGCGTCTCGTCGTGGATGTTGAGCTTTTTGAATCAGAATACCGGCTACTGGGACGTCTTCTGGCCGCGCGTCATTCAAGGCTTCGGGATGGGGTTTCTCTTCGTTCCCATTTCGACCGTCATGCTCGCGCCGGTGCCGCGCGAGGAGCTCGCCGGTGCCAGCGGCATCTCGAACCTCATACGGCAGATCGGCGGCAGCATCGGGATTGCCATCCTCACGACGATGCTCTCGCGCGAAGCTGCGATCGCATGGTCGGGACTCGCTGGCGGCGTGACGTCGACGCACGGGCAATCGATCGGAACGCTGGCGCAGATCGTCGCGCAGCAGGCAGAGATCATCGCCTATAACTACGACTTCCGCATCGTCGCGATCTCGTTCTTCGTCCTGCTTCCGCTCGTCTTCTTCATGCGTCCACTTCATGGCGGACGTTCGGAAGCCGCGCCGGCAATGGCTGAGTGAAGCTCGACGAGCGCCTGGCGGCGGTGCTTCCGCCGCGGACGCTCTTTGCCGTCGGCGGGCGCATCCGCGACGAAGTGCGCGCAGCCGTCGAGGGCAGAGAGGTCATCGTCAAGGATTACGACTACGTCGTTACGGGTGTGTCCGGCGACGATCTTCGAGAGAGGCTCGGACGCATCGGGCGCGTGGACCTCGTCGGAGCGTCATTTGCCGTGCTCAAGGTGATGACTGGTGACGGCGCCGCCGACGTGGCGCTCCCGCGGCGCGAACGGAGCACGGGCGTGGCGCATCGCGATTTCGACGTTGAAGGCGCACCCGGCATTCCTCTCGCCGAGGACCTGCGCCGTCGCGACTTTCGCATGAATGCGATGGCGCGCGCCATTCCGTCGGGCGAACTCGTCGATCCGTACGGCGGCGAAGCGGACGTGCGCGCAAGACGCATCGACATCATCGAAGATCGCGCGTTCGAAGAGGATCCGCTGCGCATGTTGCGCGCCGCGCAGTTTGCAGCCCGGCTCTCCTACGCCCTGACGCCCCGAACGCTCGAGGCGATGCGCTCCGCCGCGCCGCTCGCGGCGAGCGTTTCCGGAGAGCGCGTCGCCGAGGAGCTCGCGAAACTGCTGACACGCGCGCGGCTGCCCTCGATCGGCTTCGAAATCATGCGCGAGACGGGCGTGCTTGCGGTCGTCTTTCCCGAACTGGCGGAAGGCATCGGCGTGGAGCAAAACGAGTGGCATGCGTACGACGTGTGGCACCACGCGCTCGCGACGCTCGACGCCGCGCCCCAAGAGGATCTCGTTCTTCGGCTCGCCGCGCTGCTCCACGACGTCGGCAAGCCGCGCACGAAAGCGGGCTCGCACTTTTACCGCCACGAGCACGTCGGCGCTGAGATGGCGCACGCACTCCTTGCGCGTCTGCGGTTTTCGAACGAGGTCATTCAGACGACCGTCGAGCTCGTCGCACGGCACATGTATGCCGGGGATCCGTCGCTCTCCGACGCTGCGCTGCGCCGAACGATCCGGCGCATCGGCGTTGCGAACCTCGAACGGCAGTTTGCCTTACGCCGTGCCGACGTTGCGGGCTCGGGGCTTCCGAAGCGCGGCGACGGTAACGAACGGTTCGAGGCGCGCGTTTGGGAAGAAGTTGCACGCAAGCCGGCGTTCTCGATTGCCGATCTCGCAGTCGACGGCGGCGACGTCATCGCGGCGATGGTTGCCTCGGGTTCGGCACCGGCGGGTTTCCGCGGCGACAGACGCGTCGGCGACGCGCTTGCGGTGCTCTTCGAGCAGGTCACCGAGCACCCCGAGCGTAACGAGCGCCAAACGCTCCTGGATCTATTGGACCGGCATCTGCGGGGTTCTCGCGTACCGTGACACGCATCATCGCGCTCGTGAATCAGAAGGGCGGCGTCGGCAAATCTACGACGGCCGTGAATCTCGGTGCGGCGCTGGCGATCCTCGGCAGCCGCGTTCTCGTCATCGACGACGACCCGCAGGGAAATACGACGACGGGCTTCGGCGTGGAGAAGAGCACGATCGGGCCGAGCACGTACGATCTGCTCATGCACCAGGCCTCGACCGACGACGCGATTCATCCGACCGAGATCGACGGGCTCCATCTCGTCCCCGCGACGATCAACCTTGCCGGTGCCGAGATCGAGCTCGTCTCCGAGCTGTCGAGGGAGACGCGCTTGCGTGAAGCGGTACTTGCAGTCGCCTCGCGTTACGAGTATGTGCTCGTCGACTCGCCTCCGTCGCTCGGGCTCCTTACCATCAACGCCCTCGTTGCTGCAACCGAAGCGATGATTCCCGTGCAAGCGGAGTTCTACGCGCTGGAAGGCCTTTCGCAGCTGACCGGCGTCGTGCACCGCGTGCGTGAGGCGCTCAATCCGTCGTTGCATGTCAGCGGCGTGCTCGTCACGATGTACGACGGGAGAACGCGTCTCGCAACGGAAGTGCTCGATGAGTTGGCGCGCTATTTTCCGCAGCAGATGTTCAAGACGCAGATTCCGCGCAACGTGCGCCTCTCCGAGGCGCCGTCGTTCGGCAAGCCGGTCATGCTCTTCGACCCGAAGAGCCGCGGAGCGCAAGCGTACATGGCCCTTGCGCACGAGGTCGCCGCGCAGCACGACCGGCAGCCATTCGCCTCGGCGCCGGCCGGCGCCGCACTGCCGTCATGACCGTGAAACCGGCGAGGGGGCTCGGCCGCGGACTCGATGCGCTGCTCGGCGGTGCGCCGCTCCCAGTCGCTTCTGCTCCCGCGCCAGGCCTACGGGACATTCCGCTCGATCGTATCGTCCCTAATCCGCAGCAGCCGCGTAAGGCGTTCGACGACCTCGCGCTCGAAGAGCTCAAGCGCTCGATCGAAGAGCACGGCGTTCTCATACCGATCATCGTGCGTCCGCGCGGCGATCGCTTTGAAATCGTCGCTGGCGAACGGCGATGGCGTGCCAGCGCGGCTCTTGCCCGGCCGACCATAGCCGCGATCGTGCGCGAAACGAGCGACCGGACTTCGCTCGAGATGGCGATCGTCGAGAACCTGCAACGAGAAGATCTCAACGCGTTGGAAGAGGCGGCGGGTTTCGCTCAGCTCATCGACGACTACGACTTGACGCAGGACGAGGTCGCGAAGCGCGTTGGAAAGAGCCGCCCGGCGATTGCGAACGCGGTGCGGTTGCTTGCGTTGCCGGACGCCGTCAAGGCAATGATCGCACAGGGAAAGCTCTCGGGAGGGCATGCGCGCGCGCTCCTCGCAGCGCCCGAACGGGAGCGTTCGCTGCTCGCGTCGCGTGCGGTTTCGCAAGATCTTTCCGTGCGCGCACTCGAGCGGCTGGCGTCGCAGCGTGCGGTGCAGCAGACGGCGCGCGCGGGACGTAAGGGCCTCTCTCCGGACGAGCAAGCCTTCGAAGCGCGGTTGCGCGAGCACTTTGGGATGCGCGTCACGCTCGTGCGATCCGGCGCAGGAGGACGAATCGAGTTTTCTTTCGGCAGCGAGCGCGAGCTGCTCGATTTGGGCGACCGGCTGCTGCGATCGTGACGCGCGAGCGCGCGTCGTTGCTAGCGGGCATTTACGCTGTCGTGAACGAGTCTTCACGCGCGCAGGAGATCGCTGAAGCGGTGCTCCGCGCCGGCGTCCGGCTCTTCCAATATCGTGCGAAACGCGGCATCAACGTACGGGAACTGCACGCACTGCTCGAGCTCGTGCACGCTGCCGGCGGACTGCTCGTGCTCGACGACGACTGGCGTGCAGCACGCGACCACGGATGCGATGGCGTCCACCTCGGGCCGGCCGACGACGGCTTCGCCGACCTTTCGCCGGTCCGGGCAGCCTTTGAGAACGGTGTGATCGGCTTGTCGTGCGGAAGTGAGGCGGAGATGCGCCATGCTCAGCGCAACGGCGCTGATTACGCAGGCGTCGGGCCGGTTTTCGCGACGACGACGAAGGGCGACGCGGGTGAGCCCATCGGCGTTGCCGGTCTGAGGCGCATCGCAGGAGCGGCGCCGTTGAAAGTCGCCGCGATCGGCGGTATCAGCCCGGAGAACGTCGTCGGCGTGAAGGCGAGCGGGGTTGCGATGGCATGCGCGATCGGAGCGTTCGAGGCAGCCGATCCTTTCGCAACGGCACGTGCTCTCGTTGAGGCGTGGAACGTGAAGCGCTGACGATGCCCACGGTGCTCTCGCTGGGAACCGCGCATCCGCGCAACGTCGCCGGCATCGGCCGCGATCTCGTCGTCGCCGGGGAGCTCGGCTGTTCGGTGGTGACGGCGGTCGCCGCCGTTACTGCGCAAGACGAGGCGTTGCGTGCACTCTTCGTGCTGCCCGTCGAGATGCTGCGCGCCCAGCTCGAGGCGCTTGAGAGAACCTCGATCGCCTCGGCACGTGTCGGGGCGCTCGGCTCGGCAGAGAACGTCGCGGTCGTTTCGAAGCATCTCGCCGATCGAGGCACGATCGCCGTCGTCGACCCAGTGCAGGCGACGAGTTCGGGTCAGCGACTCATCGATGAAGAGGGCTGGCGCACCGTTCGGGAGCGGCTCGCGACGCTGCCGTTCGTCGTGCTCACACCCAACCTCGACGAGGCTGCTGCATTGCTCGAGCAAACGGGGCTTGCACGGCGAGACATGCCGCACGCCGCGGCGGAGCTGCGCGCGCGCGGTGCGAGCGCGGTTCTGCTCAAGGGCGGCCACGCGGAGGGCGATCCCATCGACGTACTCGCGACGGCGGAAGGCGTCGAGTCCTTTACCGCCCCGCGCTTGGACACGGTCATGCGCGGGCGGGGCTGCACGCTGGCCATGGCGCTGGCATGCGCTCTCGCGAATGGAAAGGGGTTGCGCGACGCGGTGCTCTCTGCGCGCGCGTACGTACGCACAAAGATGACGGCGTCGATACGCGAATAGCCGCTCGATGACCGTCGAGCGCCATCGCGTCATGTCAGGAATGCGCCCGACCGGCGGCCTGCACCTCGGGCACCTCGTCGGGGTCCTGACGCAGTGGGAGAGTTACTGCGAGAGCGCCGACGCGTTCTTCGAAATCGCCGACCTGCACGCGTACACGACCGGATTCATGGATCCTCGAGCGATCCGCGACGAGCGCGAGGAGATGGTCGCCGTCTGGCTTGCGGCCGGCGTGGATCCGCAGCGGTCGACGATCTATTTGCAGTCGGCCGTCACCGAGATCGCGGAGTTGCAGACGCTCCTCTCGATGATCGTCCCCGTGTCGTGGCTCGAACGCGTCCCCACCTACAAAGGTCAAATCGAGGCTCTCGGCTCGGAGATCGCGACGTACGGATTTCTCGGCTACCCGCTCCTTCAACTCTGCGACATTGCCGTCATGCGCGGCGACCGTGTGCCGGTGGGGCGCGACCAGCTCGCGCACCTCGAGTTCGGGCGCGAAGTCGTACGCCGTTTCAACTATCTGTACGGCGACGGCGCGCAGGTGCTCGTCGAGCCTCAGGCGACGCTCTCGCAGTTTGCGGAAGTGCCGGGAACGGACGGCCGCAAGATGAGCAAATCGTACGACAACGCCATCCTCATCGCCGACGACGAAGAGACGACGACGCGCAAAGTGCGCTCGATGATCACCGATCCGCGCAAGATCCGGCGCGGAGATCCCGGGCGTCCGGAGATCTGCCCCGTTTTCTCGCTTTGGAAGTTTGTCAATCCGCTGCGGCTCGACGGCATCGCTGCGGCGTGCCGGTCGGGAGAGCTCGGCTGCGTCGCCGACAAAACGGATTTCGCCGAGCAGCTCAACGTCTACTTACGGCCGGTGCGCGAGCGCCTGGCGGCCTACCGCACGGACCGTCCGTTCGTGGAAGATGTGATCGCGCGAGGCACGGAGCGCGCGCGCGACGTCGCTCGCGGCGTGCTACGCGACGTGAAGCGCGCGATGAAGCTCTAGGGTGCCTTGAACTGCGGGAGCGCGCGTGCGATCGCGGAGAGGGCCCAGTCGATATCGGCGAGCGATGCCGCATAGGAAAAGCGCAAGTATCCGTCTCCGGCGCGTCCGAAAGCCGAGCCGCTCGTGCAGGCGACGCCCGCTTCTTCGAGCAGGAAGGTCGCCAACGCGCGTCCGTCCTTCGTGATCTTCGTGACGTTGGGAAACGCGTAGAAGGCGCCCTCGGGGAGTGTGCACGAGAAACCTGGGATCTCGTTCAGCCCCGAGACGATGCGATCGCGCCGTTCGCGGAACGTCGCGTTCATCGTGCGTACGGGCTCATCAGGACCGCGCAGCGCGGCGATCCCCGCATGCTGGACGAACGTGGCGACGCAGCTAAAGGTATTGTTGTTGAAGAGCGTTACGACGTTCGCTAGTCCTTCGGGCATGAGCGCGTAACCGAGGCGCCAGCCCGTCATCGCATAGGCTTTCGAGAAGCCGTCGACGACGATCGTGCGTTCGCGCATGCCTGGCAGCGCCGCGATCGAGACGTACTCCCGGTCGAAGTAGACGTTTCGGCTGTAGATTTCGTCGGCGAGCACCAAGAAGTCGTGGCGCTGCGCCAGATCGGCGATGCGCTCTAGGTCCTCGCGTTCCAGCACGCCGCCTGTGGGATTGTGGGGTGAGTTGATGACGAGGAGCTTCGTGCGGTCGGAGACGCGGCGTTCGAGCTCGTCGAGGTCCATGCGCCAGTTGCGCTCCTCGCGAAGCGGGATGGCGGTGACCTTCGCTTGGAGATAACTCGCCGCGGACGCGTACGCAGGATATGCCGGGTCGAAGTACACGAACTCATCGCCCGGATCGAGCAGCGCGCAGAGCGTGTTCCATATCGCGGGCTTCGCACCGGGAGTGATGACGACGTTCTCGGGGCCATAGCCGGGCGTGATGCGGCGGAAGCGGCTCGCGTACTCCGCGATCGTTTCCCGAAGCTCGACGATTCCCGCCGAAGGAGTGTAATGCGTCTGCCCCCCGCGCAGCGCTTCGATCGCCGCCTCTTTGATGTGATCCGGCGTGTCGAAGTCGGGCTCCCCGATCTCCATGTGGACGACCCGGCGCCCCGTCGCCTCGAGCGCCCTTGCTCGCGCAAGGACCAAAAAGGCATTCTCGGAGCCGAGCCGATGCACGGCGGCGGCGATCCGGTCTTCGGTGACGGCGAGCATCTATGGTCCCTTTCGTCAGCGGCAAAAAGCAGTAGAAATCCCTCAAGGTCGCCGACCTGGCGCGCCGAATCAAGCATGCCCTACTATGCGTACCCTGTCGGAACTTTTCACGCCAGGCGCGCCGGCGTTGCCCGAAGGCCTTCGAACGCTCGTGGTTTCTCCCGAGCGCGAGCTGGAACCTGGAGTGACGGTTCGTGCCGGCTTTACCTTTCGCAATAACGGCGGAGCGCCCGCGACCGGCGTGCGCGTGCGATTCAACCTGCCCGAAGGACTCGTCTATCGCGCTGGAAGCGGCCGTCTCGACGATGCCGACCTCGACGACGAACTCGGCAACTCGCCGTTGCTTTCGTGCAGCGGCGCGCACGTCGGCGACGTCGCGCCCGGTGAAGAGCGGCATCTCGAGGTCGCTTACGGCGTCGTCGGCGCAATCGAGAACGCCGCAATCGTCGAGCTGCAAGCAGCGGTGGCGTCGTCCGAGGTGCAGCCCGTCGGCTCGAACGTCGTCAGGCTCGTCGCGCGAAGCCGGCCGGCGCTGGCGAACACGCTCACCGGCGTGATCATTGAAACGCGTTGCGACCCGGCACCAGGCGCCGAAGCAGAGATCACCGTTCGCATACATAACGCAGGTGAATCCAGTGCGCATGACGTCGCCGTCGTCGCGCCGATTCCCGAACACGCCGCATACGTCCCTGGCTCGGCGCGCGTCAACGGGCGCGAAATCGAGCGCGACCTAGGGACGCGATTCGACCGCGTCTACGCCCCGATCGTTGCAGCGACGCTCTCGGCGAGTAACAGCGCGACGCTCGTCTATCGCGTACGCATTGCCTCACCGCTGCCCGACGGCATGCGCATCTGCGCGAACGCGCAGGTTGCGTCGCAAGAGACGGCGGCATTTGCGCTCGAACCGGCAGTGCTCGTCGTTCACGCCGCCCCCGATTTTGCAGACGATCGCACGACCTTTACGATCGACCCCGCAATGCACGTGCGTCCCGGCGAGCGCATCGTTGCGATCTTCTCCTTGCAGAACACCGGTACCGCAGCAGCGGAGAACGCATGGCTCACTTTGGAGCTGCCGGAGTCGCTCCTGTACGTGCGCGGTGCGGCGCGCATCGATGGACGGCCCGCGCGTGAACGGTCCGGCGAGCGGCTCATCTTCGACCTTGGACGCATTGAAGGCGGCGAGTGCCTCGAGCTGCGCTGCGAGGCAGTCGCTGCCGCACCGCTTCCCGACGGAGCGACCCTTTCGATTGCCGCGACGTTCGCATGGCAACCCTCCGCGGGCGAGAAGTCGCGGCGCTTCGAGCGCAGCATCGTCGTGCGCTCGGAGCCTGCACTCATCCGCCGGCGAAACACGATCGTGCGCACTGGTGAACGCGTCGTTCGGCCAGGCCAAGAGGTTGAGGCTGCGATTGCTCTCGCCAACGGCGGCAGCGCTCCGGTGCAAGAGGCGACGCTTTGCGTGCGACTCGATCCTGCTCTCGAGGACGTGTGCCTCAGCGAGCGCGGCGTTCGCATCCCATTGGAAGCCGGAGGCGTGGACCTTGGTACCATCGAGCCGCACGCGGACCGCCGGGTGCTCTTACAGGCACGCGTACGCACCCCGTACGCGGACCGCAGCGAGATCGTCGTCGCCGCGTCGCTGACGACGCGTGAGCTCGGTGAGACACAGCTCGGCGAAGCCAGCTGGAGGGTCGATTCGCACGCCGCGTTTTCGCCGGCGAGCTCGCGCCTGGAGCTGGCCAGCGGTGCGGTGCTGCGCCCGAACCAGCTCGCTGACGTGCTCGTGAACGTCACGAACGTCGGAAGCGACGTTGCGCGCAACGTACGCATTGGATTGCTCGTCGCGCCCGAGGCGCGATTCGAGAGCGTCGAGGGCGCGACGCGTGAGCGATCGTCCGTCGTCTTTGCCGAAATAGCGCCGGGCGAAAGCGCCCATGCGCGCTTGACGCTGCGTCTCTTGCGCAGCGTCCGCAAGGAGCACCCGCTCACCGTCGACGCGGTTCTGACTGCCGACGCCATGCTGCCCGTTCCGCTCGAACGGCTCACGATCGTGGCGACGGCAACTCCCGATTTCTCCGTCGGAAACTTCTGCAGCAACTCGAGCGATGCGGTCGACCCCGGCGAGACGATCGAATGGGCGCTGCACGTGCGTAACGGCGGCGACGGTAGCGCACGCCAGGTGCAAATTCGGGTCGCGCGGCCTGCTTCACTCATCTACGTTCCCAACTCGACCACCGTCAACGACGTGCCGATCCGCGACGTCGGTGCCGTCGGCCCGTTCGCAAGCGAGCGCGGCATCGTCCTCAACGAGTTCGACCCCGGCGTCGAGGCGACGATCCGGTGGCGTGACGTCGTTCACAATCAACTGCCCGCCGGCGACTCGATCGTACGCGTCGCGCACATCACCTACGATGGAGATCGATTCGACGAGATCGCCTCCGGCGAGCTCAAAGTGCGTGCGGCTCCCGTCTTCGCCAACGCCGTGCCGGGCCTGCAGTTCGGTCTTGAAGGCCTCGTCGGTCCCGCTTCAGGAGGGCCGCGAGACGAGCGCTGCGAGCTGACGCCTGCGACCACAGAGAGCGGTGCGCAGCACGGCGCACATGAGCAGCACGAGGGCACCTATGCGAACGGACATGCTGCAGAGGCCGTTGACGGGCTTGCCGGCACCGTCGTCGGTTTCCACGCCGAATGGCTTGGGCGCGTACTTCGCTTTCTGGAAGAAGCGCGCTTTTCCGGGCTGGTGACGCATCTTTTCGCGCTGCGCGCCTTCATGCCGGAAGCACTCGGAGAGGGGCACACGTCGCTCGGCGCTGCCGCGCAGGGACTGCGCGATGAACTCGATCGGCTCTTCATCAAGCTGCGGCTGCCGAGTTATTCGATTGCGCCTCGCGACATCGAGACGCCCTCGACGCGTGCGGTGATTGAACGATTGGTGCACGAGGCTGGAGCGGCGCGCGGTGTGCCGGCAGAGCCGGCAGGTGCGAGCATCGTGCTGCGCGGCAGCATCGATCCGGCGGCCATGCGCGAGATCGGCGAACGCCTCCACCGTGCGCCGCAGGCGAGCGCCGTTCCGTGGGCAGCGCTCGCGCGATTCATGCCCGATGCGACTCCGCAAGCGCTACACTATCGAACGCTGCTCATCGACCGCCTCGACACGCTCGCGGCCGTTGATGCCGAAGCGTTCGTCGATGCGCTGCAGCACCGTGCCGACAGCGTGCTCGACGGCGCGCTCGACGTGTTTCTCGCCTCACTTCGTGCGACGGTTCCATGAGGTAGACATGCTCATCACGCTCGCCATCGCGGTTCTCTTTCTTCTCGGCAGCGCGCTCGGTATCTACGCGATCATTGCGCCCCGGCCGGCAATCGCCGAACCAACGCTGCTCGATCGCGTCGATCCCGAGCCGATCCACGCGACGACGGATTGGACGAACGAGGCGGGGCAGGAGTTTGCCGGGCTCTCGGAGTCCGCGCGATGCGACCTCGTCTTCGCTGTGGGCGCGCTCAGCGACGACCGTAGCACGCACCTGCTCGAGTTTGCACTCGCCGATCCGAACGAAGCCGTCGCGCTCGCCGCCGCCCATGTGCTCGCAGGTTCGGGACGCGCGACGACCGTCGAGCGATTTCTCGCACAGCATCCCGGTGACCGTGCGGTGCGCATGGTCTCGACGCTGTCGCTGCTCCTCGCCCCAGTGAGGGATCCCGTAGCGGTTGTGCGTTGAGAGCAGAACTCGCTCTCACGCCGGATCACGCCGCCCGATGCGTTCGCGTCTTCGAGTACCTGCCGGCACCTGCGTTACTTCCGCATCTCGTCGCACTCGCGCTGCTGCTTCCCGATCGCTTCGTCGCGCGTAACGCTCCTTTGGACGCGCTTGCGCGCGTGAGGGAGCAGCTACGCGTGCGATGCCGGTTGCTCTTCGTACGTATGCCGCAGCGTATAGAGGCGGCCGACCTCGAAGATTCGCAAGACCGCGTCGCAACGCTTGCCCTGGCGCGCGCAATCGTTGCCTCGCCGGACGAATCGTCGATCCCCGGCGCGCAGAACACGCCGTGTCTTACCGGTGACGTCGAGCGCGAACGCATCGACGCACTTCTGCCCGAGTTACAGGACGCGCCGCTTGGATCGGCGATGCCGTGGTTGTTCGCTGCCGAACTCCTCGGGACGACGCTCGTTTGGCGCACGGCTCTCAGCGACGCGCCTGCCGGCTACCGTTCACAACTGCACGCGCGTCTCGCCTCGCTCGCCGAGCAGTCGCCGGAGATATTCCGCCGAGCGCTCGTGCAGGGCGACGAGCCGGGGCTAGGAGGTGCGCTGCGCGACGTCTGTGATGCGCTGCGCGGCGTGCATTCACTCGGCGGTCCGGCGTGAACGCGGTCTTCCCGATCCTGGGCATCGCCGTCGTCCTATCCCTTGCCGGTGCTGTGGTGTTCCTCACCGCGCGGCGCGTGAAGGAACAGCCCGCGGCCCTCGCTGCGATGCCGCTTCCGCCTCCCGCGTCATGGACGGTCCGTTTCCGCGAAGGTAGCGCCGGGGCTCGGGAACGCATCGCGATGGCGGAACGTCTCGGCGTCGTCGGCGATGCCTGGAGCGTGGATGCACTCGAGCGCGCGCTCGAGACCGAGCACGACGCGCACGTCCGCGACGCGATTTGGTACGTGCTGCTGCGCCTGCGATCGGGCGAGCGTTAGGTTCCTAGCCCTTCCTGTGGAAATACTTCACGAGGATCTCACGCGCGATGGGCGCGGCGACGTTGGCACCGTAGCCACCGCTGCGGTTTACGTAGACGGCGAGCGCGAACTTCGGATGCTTCGTCGGTGCCCAACAGACGAACCAGGTCGTGTTGGGCCCGTGCCCACCGTCCGTTTCGACGGTGCCCGTCTTCCCTGAGTACGGAAAGCCTGGAATAGCGAGGCCGTACGCGGTTCCTCCTGGGCCCGTGACGCGCGCCATTCCCGCGCGTACCGCCGCCAACGCAAACGGTGCGACGGGAATCCGCCGGATAACGTCGGCGGCAAAACGCTTGACGACGGTGCCGTCGGGTGCGCGGATCTCCATGACGATGTGCGGGCGCCAGAGCGTCCCGCCGTTGATGACCGCCGACGCGACGTTCGTCATCTGCAAAGGCGTCGCTTGCATCGCGCCTTGGCCAATACCGAGAAAACACGCGTCGCTCGGTTCTTGCGGGAGATGGTAGTTCGCTTCCATCCAGGCATTGGTGGGCCAGTTTCCCTTGTTCTCACCCGGGAGATCGACGCCGCTGACGCGATCGAGCCCGAAGAGCAACGCCCACTTGCGCAAGCGCTTGTTGCCGAGATACCATGCGAGCCGGTAGAAGTAGCCGTCACTCGACGCCGCGAGCGCGGGTACGAACGTCGTGTTGCCGATGCCGCCGAGGAGATCGCGCGCGACGTATCCGCCGCAGTCCCACTCGCCGGTGTCGTAGACGACGGTGTTCACGCCGATGACATGATCCGTCAGCGCGCCGCTTCCCGTAACCATTTTGAACGTCGATCCGGTTGGCGTCGCAGCGGCGATCGCTCGGTCGAAGAGCGGCTCGGCCGGCGACGTGAGGTAGGCCTCCACCGCCGCAGAGTTCTCTTTGGCAAAATCGTTGGGGTTGAAGTTCGGGAAGCTCGCAAGCGCGAGAACTTGTCCGTTGTAAGGATCCTCGGCGACGACGGCGCCGGAGAGCGGACGCCCGTGGCCCCAGCTGCGCAGCCCCGCGGCGAGCGCGCTTTCCACGATGCGTTGCAGCCGCCAATCGATTGACGTGACGAGAGCATCGCCCGGCACTGCAGGTTTTTGGGGAAACTCCGCCCCGCGCACGACCTGGCCGGCCGCATCGACTTCGATGCGCTCGCCTCCGGGCTGCCCACGCAGGTAGGTATCGTACTCGGCTTCGAGTCCGTCTTTTCCGACGACGTCGTTGGGGCCGTATCCTTGCGCGCGCATCGCAGCGTATTGTGAGGCGCTGATCTCGCCGACATAGCCTAGAATGTGCGACCCGTCGCCGTTATAGGGATAATCGCGAATCGGCTGGACCTCCACGTCCACTCCCGGAAGGCTCGTGAGGATCTCGGAGAGACGCGCCACGACGGGGACGGAAAGATCGACGGCGAGGACGATGGGACCGTACGGCTCGTCGGCGAGCACTTGCGAGAACGACGAATAGTCGATTCCGTGATGGTGGTAGAGTCGCTGCAGGAGCGTGGGTTCGCCGACGCCGATCGTCTGCGCGAGGAGCGTCATCTCGCTCCGCAGGTTCGTCACTTCAGATGGAATGAGAGCGACGACGAACGACGGCCGATTGCGCGCGATGACGATGCCGTCGCGGCTATAGATCAGCCCTCGCGGTGCATCGACTTTGATGAGGCGGATTTGGTTCTGCAGCGCTGCCGCACGATACGTGCTGCCGTCGACGATCTGTAGTTCGACCAGCCGGCCGATGAGAACGAGAAGCGCCGCCAGCATGACGAGCGCAAACGTCACGATGCGCAGCGGCGAACGCTCCCACGAGACGCGGCGCCGTGCGGGACGAAGCGGCGTCACCGGCGCGCCCTCGCGAAGCGCCTGCGATCGAACCGCCGGGCGACGAACATGACCGCCGCGGCAAGCAGCGCGTTGAGCGCCGCCTGCAGCAGCGCTTCGTGAAAATGCAGAACGCCGAGTCCCGGCGGAAAGCCCTCAAACTTTTTGATCGTCCAGTAGAGCGTCTCGCGGACGAGCGTCGCGAACGCCGTCACGATCATGAAGAACGGCACGGAGTCTTCGAAGAAGCGCCGGCGGGGCAGAGACGAGAGCAGCGCCGCTATCGCGGTCGCGAGCGTCCACGTCCCGCTGGCGTCGAAGGCGATGATGTCTTCCCCTGCGCCTGCTATCACGCCGAAGATCGTTGCGAGCCCCGGATCGGTCCGAGTAGCGTACCAAACGACGGCGACGAGGACAAGGCTGGGCTCGGCGTTCCGCACGATCGCGTAGTGCATGATCGTGCCTTGCGCAACGAGTGCGGCGAGGAGCCAGACGAGGCCTGTGCGCAAGGAGGGCCCCGCGTACGGGGCCGGCGCCCTACTTCGTGAGAACGACAACGCGGTCGAGAGCGCCCAGGGAGACGGTTGGACGCAGCACGGCGGTTTGATAGAGGGCGGCGTCGCTGCGGTCGACTTCGACCACCGTTCCGATCGGCACACCGGATGAAAAAGAACGTCCAGCGCCGGTGATGACGACGTCGCCGGGTTTCAGCCGTGCGTCTTGCGAGACGTACTCCAAGCGTACGGAGGTGAGATTGCCTTGCGCGATTCCCCACCAGCGGCCCTTGCGCACGATCGCGGGAATCCGGCTCGTGTAATCGGTCACGAGGAGCACCGTGCTCGAGAAGAGACCGACGTGCGCGATGCGCCCGACGACTCCGTCGGACGTGATCACGCCGTCGTTCTCTTGAATCCCTGAGCGTGCCCCACGATCGATCGTCACGGTGCGCGCCTCGTTTTCCGGGGGAAATCCGATCACCCGCGCCACGACGCCGTTCGGATTTGCTGCAGCGGCGGGCGCGATCGCTGCCTGCGCGGCTTCCTGCGCAAGCCGCTCGCGCAGCACGGCGTCCTGCGCCTCGAGCGCGGCGTTCTTGCGCCTCAGTCCCGAGTTCTCCTCACTGAGCTGGGGCACGGAGAGCACCGCTCCTCCCGCGTTCCGGACGCCGCCGATTGCGACCGACGCGAACTCTTCGACGAATGCGACGATAGCGGAGCCGGCCCAGATGATGGGGCCCGTCTTCCCGCTGCGTGCCGCATTCGTCTGCACGAACAAAAGTAATAATGCGACGATGATGACGCCGATTAACGTGAAGAGTTTTCGTTCGTCTTGATGCACGATAGATGAAAGGCCCGTGGTTCACTTCGCGCTTGGAAGCAAAAATCCCGAGGAGCGAAGGTCGCGGACGAACGCACCGAGCGGAAAGCCGACGACCGTGAAGTAGTCGCCGTCGATCGACGCGACGAGCGCCGCTGCGCGACCTTGGATTCCGTAGGCGCCGGCCTTGTCGAAAGGCTCGCCGGATGCGACGTACGCGTCGATCTCGTCCGGGTCGAGGGGATGGAAGAGTACGGCCGTCGTGCACAGGCGTTCGAGGGGCTGCTCGCGGCCGGGTAGTGAGAGCGAATACGCCGTGTGAACGCGGTGGACTCGCCCTGAAAGCAACGTAAGCATACGCATTGCATCGGGGATGTCTGCAGGCTTGCCCAACGCCTCGCCGTCCACGTCGACGACCGTGTCGGCCGCGACGACGACGCGATCGGGATGCGCCGAGCGGACAGCGTCGAGTTTGGCGCGCGCGTGGCGGACGGCGAGCTCGGGGGGTGTCGCCGATGGGTCGGCGGGCTCAGCATAGCCGCTGGGTATGACGTCAACGCCGATACCCAAGCTGCGCAGGAGCGCGGCGCGACGCGGCGATTCGCTCGCGAGCACGACGTCGCGCAGCGTCACGCTACCAGTAATAGGTGCCGCCGATCTTGACGTAGCCACCGGGATGGCGGCCGCGCAGTTCGCGATGCGTAAAGTGAATGACACCGCTTCCGGCGTCGTCATCGAACTCGCCCTTCACCTCGACGCGCTCTCCGGCGTGCAGTGGGATGATTCCGGTGTAGGCGATACTGCTCTCGACGCGGACGGTCGCGCGGCACCGGCCGGTACGCAGCAAGAAACCCTCGTGCGCTCCACTGGGCCCCTGTTCGATACCGAGCAGCTGCGTCACGCGCCCGTCGACGATGACCTCGACGCCGCTGCGATGTCGCGCGAGTGCGGCGCAGAGGGCGGCGTCGTTCGGTCCCGGCGTGCATGCGGCCAGCGCAGCGAGGGCTGCGACGCAGAGTGTTACTGCGCGCTCAGCGCGAGTCATAACCGTAGAGGCGACGTGACGCGACGTACTTCCAGACCGGTTCCGGAACGAGATAACGCACGCTTTGGCGCTGCGCGAGCAGCCCGCGAACGAGCGTTCCTGACTCGGGAAGCTCGGGTAGGTTCAAGGTGCGCATTCGTTCGCGCAACGCCGGAGGCGTGACGCCGATGGCACGTTGAACGGCCTCGGGCTTAACGCCCGCTCGCGGCGCAATCGCGAACCGCTCGAGGCTCTCCAGCACTTCATCGAAGCGCACCCACTGCGCGTTGACGAGGGAGTCAGCGCCGATGATGAACGTGAAGGCGTCGTCGCGATACCGTCCGCGTAGCGCGGGCAAGAGATCGGCGGTATAACCGGTCGCGTCCGCACGCAGATCGGTGTCGTCGAAGGAGAACGCTGCGTTGTCCGCGATAGCGGCACGCACCATCTCGCTGCGATCCGCAGCGCTTGCGACGGGCGGCGTGCGATAGTGATGACCGTTCGTCGGCACGAAGAGGACGCGATCGAGACCTTCGATGAGCCGGGCCGACTCCGCGATGAAGAGATGCGCGTTATGGATGGGGTCGAACGTCCCGCCGAAGATCCCGATTCTCACGAGTACGTGAACTCATACGCGCCGATTCGCACGGTGTCCCCTTCCCGGGCACCGAGTTCGCGCAGCCTGCGCTCGACACCGATCCGGTCGAGCGTGCGCTCGAACCGCGCGAGCCCTTCATCCGACTCGAAGTTCGTCATCGCGGCGAGCCGTTCGACGCGCTCGCCGCTGACGACGAACATTCCGTCCTGCCGGCGTTCGACGCTGAACCCGTCCCGGGGAACGAGATCGATCCGTGCTATCGGTTCGGCGCGCGGCGGTGCAGGAGCCGCTGCGACTGCGCGTGCGATCGCGTACACGAGGTCGTCCACACCATCGCCCGCGGCAGCGCTGATGCCGGCGATGCTCGCAAAACGTTGCCGCAGTTCCGCAAGGCGGGCGCGCGCGTCGGGGAGATCGAGCTTCGAGACGCAGAGCAGCACGGGCTTTTCGGCGAGCGCGGGGTTCCACGCAACGAGCTCGCTTTCGATCGTCTCTTTGTCGTGCAGCATCTCGTCGAGCGGTTTGCCCCCGTCGAGAAGATGGACGAGCACCCGCGTGCGCTCGACGTGACGCAGAAAGCGATCGCCAAGACCGGCGCCGTGGTGCGCGCCTTCGATGAGCCCAGGCACGTCGACGAGAACGAACGATTCCTCCTCGGAAACGCGCACGACGCCCAACTGCGGTTCGACCGTCGTGAACGGATAATCCGCAATTTTCGGACGGGCAGCCGAGACGACGGAGAGCAACGTCGATTTTCCCGCATTGGGAACGCCGATGATACCGCAGTCGGCAAGGAGCTTGAGCTCAAGACGCAACGCGCAGCGTTCGCCCGGCTCGCCTTTCTCTGCGAATCGCGGCGCTTGGCGGACGCTCGTCGCGAAATGCTGGTTGCCGAGTCCGCCGCGGCCGCCCTTCGCTGCCAGGATGCGATCTCCAGGCGAGGCGAGATCCGCGATCAGCGTCTCCGGTTTTCCCTCCGCGGTCCGGTAGACGAGCGTTCCCACGGGAACTGCAATGGTGAGGTCGGTTCCGCTGCGTCCGGATTTGTTCGAGGTACCGCCGTGCTTGCCGGACGCCGCATCGAAGCCGCGCCGATAGCGAAACTCGACGAGCGTCGTAAGCGCCGGTGTCGCCTGCACGTAAACGTTTCCACCGTGACCGCCGTCGCCGCCGGCCGGGCCGCCCTTGGGGATGTACTTCTCGCGACGCCATGCGACGATGCCGTCACCGCCGCTGCCGGCCGCAACGGTGATGGTCGCCGTGTCGATGAAGGACGCGCTATGCTGCTCGGACGTTGACGTGCTTGCGATTGCGGCGGTTCGTGAACTCGACGCTGCCTTGGCAGAGCGCGAAGAGCGTGTGATCCTTGCCCATGCCGACGTTCTCGCCGGGATGGAACCGCGTGCCGCGCTGGCGCACGATGATGTTCCCCGCGATGACGATCTCGCCGCCGTATTTCTTCACACCCAAACGCTGTGCGTTGGAGTCGCGGCCGTTGCGAGTAGAGCCCGCGCCCTTTTTGGAGGCGAAGAGCTGCAGATCGAAGCGGAACATAGCCGCGTGAGTATAGCAAAGGGCATCGGCCCCATGCAAGCCGCAGCCGCTTTACGGACGTACCGCGGGCTCCGAAAGCTCGAGCGTCCGGGCGCCGGCATCGAGCACCGCAGGAAGACCGAGCGGCAGGACCCATTGCCGGGCGATGTGGCCGCAGGGGACGCCGGCGAGGACGGGGCGCCGGAGATCGTGCAGACGGTCCTCGAGCACGGCAGGGACGCTCATCGAAGGACCCGCCGGGTCGCAGCCGGTGCATGCGCCGACGACGACGCCCGCTGCAGCATGAAGGACACCGGCGAGGCGGAGCTGCGTGAGCATACGATCGATGCGGTAGGGCTCTTCGTCGACTTCCTCGAGGAGCAGGAGGCTCTCTGAGAACGGCGGAGCCCAGGCCGTTCCCACGAGGCTCGCGACGAGGCTGAGATTTCCGCCGCACAGGCGACCCTCGGCGCGTCCGGCCGACAGCACGACGCCTTCGGGAGCGTGGAGAAGCCCGATCGGTTCGAGCGACATGCAGGCGCGTTCGACGTACGCACGCGCCTCGTCGTCGAGGGGACTCTTGCCGACGACGGGACCGTGGAACGCGACCACCCCGCTGCGGCTGACGACGGCGTTGAGCACCGCGGTGAGATCGGAGAAGCCCATGACCACTTTGGGATCGCGTGCAAGCGCCTCGAAATCGATCGACTCCAAGATGCGCATCGTTCCGTAGCCGCCGCGCAACGCGAATATCCCGCGGATCGCCGGATCGCGAGCCATGCGGTTGAAGTCGGCTGCGCGCTGCTCGTCAGTTCCGGCGAGATAACCGTCGTGCGCGGCTGCGAATCTGCCCAGTACCGGCTCGAGCCCGAACGAGCGCACCTGCTCGATGCCGTGTGCGATCTCGGCATCGGAGAGCGGGGATGCGGGTGCGATGACGCCGACGCTGTCGCCGCGGCGCAACGCCTTGGGTTTGCGTATTGCGCTGCGCATCGTCACCGGCGCTCCCGTTCACCGCGAGGGAAGGTGCCCCTGGAGTGCCCCCGTAACTTGCTCTTAGTTTTGGAGTCGATGCATCATTCTCCAGGTCCGGCGGGGACGGCCCGGCGTCGTGTGGTCGTGACGGGGCTCGGTGCGGTGACTCCCCTCGGGAATACCCGCGAGGAGTTCTGGCGCCGCCTCTGCGCAGGTGAGTCGGGTGTGGGGCCGATCACGAGCTTTGACGCCACCGATTTCACGACGCGCATCGCGGCGGAAGTCAAAGATTTCAACGGCGAAGCGCTCATCGGAAAAAAGGAAGCGCGGCGCATGGACCGCTTTGCACAGTATGCGTTCGTCGCAGCGCGCGAAGCGATCGCGGATGCCAATCTTCCGAGCGATTCCCGCACGCACGAACGGATCGGGGTCGTTCTCGGTACGGGGATAGGCGGCATTCAAACATTCAAACAGATGTCCGACCGCGCGCACGAACTCGGAACCTGGGCGCGAACGTCGCCGTTCTTCATCCCCATGCTCATGAGCAACGCAGCCCCGGCGCACATCTCGATGGCGCACGAATTCCGTGGTCCGGTCTTCGCGACCGCCAGCGCGTGCGCGAGCGCGAACGATGCGATTGCGATGGCCTACAACTTCGTCGCCCATGGCGACGCGATCGCAATGATCACCGGCGGGACCGAGGCGACCATCACGCCGCTGGCGATGGGCGGCTTCTGCTCGATGCGTGCGATGTCGACGAGAAACGACGATCCCGCTCGCGCCTGCCGGCCGTTCGACCGCGAACGGGACGGATTCGTCCTGGCGGAGGGATCCGGAATTCTTCTTATCGAGGAAGCCGAACACGCCCGCGCGCGCGGGGCGCACGTCTATGCGGAGGTGCTGGGCTACGGACAATCGGCGGATGCGTACGACCTCGTTGCGGTCGAGCCGAACGGCGAAGGGGTCGTACTCGCGCTGCAGCGCGCCGTCGCGCATGCCGGCGTCGCGCTAACGGACGTCGACTACGTCAACGCGCACGGAACGTCGACTCCGATCGGCGATCCCGCAGAATCCAAGGCAATCGAACGCACCTTCGGAGAGCACGCCTACCGGATCGGTGTGTCGTCGACGAAGTCGATGACGGGTCACGCGCTCGGCGCGGCAGGCGGCCTCGAAGGCGTTGCGACCGCGCTCGCCGTCGCAAACGACATCATGCCTCCGACGATCAACTATGAGTTTCCGGATCCGCAGTGCACGCTCGATTACGTTCCGAACGTCGCACGAAAGGCGCAGATCCGCGTCGCGCTCTCGAACTCCTTCGGTTTCGGCGGCCACAACTGCGTGGTCGTCTTCGGCAAACCACGTGGCGGGTGAGAATCGCAGCCGTCGCCTGCGTCGTCTCGTCGCCTTGGCCGGCATTCGCATCGCTCCCGACCTCGCGTCCATCGATCGCGCCTTCGTGCACGAAAGCTATGCTCGCGAGAACGGCAGCGCGTCGAACGAGCGGCTCGAGTTTCTCGGAGACTCCGTTCTCGGCGCGATCGCGGCAGCGTGGCTGTACGAGCGTTTTCCAGACGAACCGGAGGGCGAGTTGACGTTACGCAAAGCGTCGATCGTCAATGACGTGCAGCTCGCACGCACGGCACGCAGGCTCGGCTTCGATCGGCTCGTGCTCGTCGGCAGCGGCCTGCGCAACGCGGGCGGCACCGAGAACACGTCGGTGCTTGCCGATGCGTTCGAAGCGTTCATCGCGGCGCTCTATCAACGTTACGGCATCGAACGAGCGCGGCGTTTCGTCTTGCGCGAGCACGTCGAGCATATCGAGCACGGGCAAGACATCGTGCTCGACGCCAAGACGCAACTTCAACACCACGCGCAAGCCCATCTTGGCGGCACCCCGTCGTACCACGACGAGAGCCGGGGAACGCCGCAGGAGCCGGCGTTTGTTTCGCGCGTCGAGGTGAACGGACGCACACTGGGCACGGGAGCCGGAGGATCGAAGAAGTCGGCGCAGCAAGCGGCGGCGCACGATGCCATGCGCGCGATCGCACTCGGAGCGCCGCGGCGGGGCGCCGGCGGATGAAGCTCAAGCGCGTCAAAGCCTTCGGTTTCAAAACGTTCGCCGAACCGACGACCGTCGAGTTTTCCGGCGGCATTACGGCCGTCGTGGGCCCGAACGGCTCGGGGAAGTCGAATCTCGTCGACGCCTTTCGCTGGGTGCTCGGCGAGACGTCCACACGGTCGCTTCGCTCGGGAAAGCTCGAGGACGTCATCTTTGCCGGGAACGAGAAGCGCAAGCCGCTCGGCCTGGCCGAGGTTTCGATCGCGTTCGATAATGCGGACGGCGCACTTCCCATCGAGTTCGGTGAAGTCGAGATCACGCGGCGCGCGTATCGCGCGGGCGAGAGCGAGTACTTCATCAACCGCTCCCAGGTACGGTTGCGCGACGTGCACGAGCTGCTCATGGGAACGGGACTCGGTCCGGGCTCGTACGCCATCGTGTCGCAAGGCGAGATCGACGCGGTGCTCAAGAGTAAGCCTGCAGAGCGACGCGTCCTCTTCGAGGAGACAGCCGGAATCAGTAAGTTCCTGGCCCGCAAACACGAGTCTTTGCGGCGTCTGGAACAGACGGAAGCCAATGCGATTCGCATCAGCGATCTCGTTTCCGAGACGGAGCGGCGGATTCCCGAGATCGATACGCAAGTGCGCCGAGCGAAGCGCTATCGCCGCGTGAGCGCGCGCGTTCGGGACCTCGAAATTCTGTCCTACTTGCGCGCGAGCGCGTCGAGACGGCAGGAGCGCGAGCGTCTTCGAGACGAGCTTCAAGGCAATACCGACCAGCGTGCCGCCGCATCCACGCGTGTTGCGACCCTTGGTGCCGATCTCGCTCGAACGCGGACGCAGGTTTACCGGCAGGAACTTGCACTGGAAGAGCTGCGCGCGCAAGCGCAGCAGCGTCGAGCGGAACTCGCGCACGCAGAAGCCGAGTATGCGGGTGCGCTCGCGCGGCGGGAGGCGCTCGAGGCTCAGTCGACGCAAACGTCGCACGACACGCAGCGTATGGCGCAGGAGCGTGAATCGCTGGAGCGCGCGCTCGCCGCCCTCGACGAGGAGATCGCGCCGCTCGAACGGGCTGCTACCCACGCGCGCGACCGCGAACTCGTCGCGCAAGCGGCGCTCGCGAAGGAGCGCGGACGGCTCGATGCGATCTTCACCCAGCTGCGCGCGGTCGAGGCGGACGCTGCGGCGCACGCAACGCGTAGCACGGAACGCCGGATGCAAGCGCAGACGTTGCGAGCCGACTTCGACCGATGCGAAGCGGAACTCCAAGCAGCGCGCACACACGCCGCGGCACTCGAGATCGCGTTCGGCGGCGCGAAACAACAACTGGAACAGCGTCGCCACCGGGTTGCAGCGCGCGAGGCCGACGTGCTGGAGGCTCGGACGCTCGCACAAGCCGCGGAGCGCGAAGCAACGGAGGCGCACGACGACGTCGTACGAGCGGAAAGCATCCATCGCGAACGCGAGGGGGAGATGACGGCGGCGCTGTCGCGACTCCATACGATAGAAGAGCTGGAGAACGCTCTGGAGGGCCACGTTCCGGGTACACGTGCGGTGATCGAGGCGTGGCAACGTGGTGACGTCGCCGGTGTCGAGGGCGTCGTCTCTAATCTCATCTCAATCGACGAACGATACGCGCACGCGATGGACGTCGCGTTCGGTGCACGCCTGTCAAATATCGTCACGCGCACGAGTGCCGACGCAGAGCGAGCGATCGAGTATCTCAATCGTACGGAGTTGGGGCGTGCGACGTTCGTCCCGCTCGACCGGATTGGGCGGCGTCCCGCGCCTCCGGGAGCGCTTCTGCGCGAACCCGGCGTCGTGGGATCCGCGTGTTCGTTGATTCGAACGAAGGACGAGTACGCGCCTGTCGTCGAGATGCTCGTTGGCGACGTGCTCGTCGTGGACACCCTTCACACAGCGATGCGCATTGCACGAGAACAGCAGCCGTCGGTCTCGCTCGTCACGCTCTCAGGCGAAATGGTGAGCGGCGGCCAAATCACGGGCGGCCGCTTCGCACGCGAGCGCTCGATCCTGTCGCGTCGCGCGCAAGCCGCACAGCTTGCCGATCAGCTCGGCGGACTGCGCTCGCGCGTCGCCGAGTGCGAGGCGGAAGTGAACGCGCAACGCAGCCGTGCGCAAGTTGCAAATGCTCGGCGCGACGCTTCGCGCGACGACGTTGCCGCGCGCGAACTCCTGCTCGCGGAGGCGCGAGCGGAGAGCGCCGCGCGCCAGAGCGAGCTGGAGCGCGTTCAAAGCGACGTCGATGCAGCGCAGCGCGCGCTAGCGCAGGCCGCCGACCGCGAAAAGGCCGCTCGCGAACGCGCCGCGGCGTTCGATGCATTCGAGCCGGGCACCGACCGGGCCGCCGACGAGCGCCGCCGTTTAGAGAGCGAGTTGGAGCGCGTGCGATCCGAGATCGCGCAGGCGGAGCGGGTGCAGACGAAGGAGAGCGGCGACGCAATGTCGGCACGGGAGCGCGTCGCGGCGCTTGGAGCCCAACGCAGCGCAGCGGCAGCACGGCGAGCGATGCTGGACCAAGACGACGAGCGTGCGCGGGCGGCGCGCGAGCAGATGCTCGCGGAGATCGGATCGCTCATGGAGCAGACGCGCGCGGCGCACGAGCGCGTCGAAGGCTTGCGGGGCGGAGTCGGCAATAGCGACGTCGCGCTCGAGCAAGCGCGCAAGGACCGGGAGAGCATGGTCGACCGGCAGACCGCCCTCGAAGGCGAGTTGCACGCGGCGGAGGTCGAAGAGCGCGAGGCGAGTGCTGCGGGAGAGAGCCGCCGTACGCGCATGACGCAAATCGAGGCAGAACTCGGCATGATCGTCTCGCAGTTTGCCCAAAATCCCGCAACCGACGACGAATGCCGCGACGTCGGCGAGCGCTACCGCGACGAACCGGACACCGCCGTCGATGATCTTCCACGCCTTCGTGACGAACTCGCGCGCCTGGCGGCGAACGTCAATCTCAATGCCGAAGTCGAGCGCGAAGAAGTAGCGCAGCGCGAGCAGTTCTTGCGCACGCAGTTGGAAGATCTTTCCAAGGCGCGCGAAACGCTGCTCGAGTCGATCAAAGAGATCGAACAGCAGACGCAGAGCCAGTTCAACGAGACGTTCGAGCGCGTCGCCCGCGAGTTTTCTACGATGTACGCGCGGCTTTTCGACGGCGGTATCGCGCGTATGTGGCAAACGAACCCGGAGAATCTTTCCGAGACGGGCATAGAAATCGCCGTTCAGCCGCCCGGGAAAAAGCAGATGCCGCTGCCTGCGCTTTCGGGAGGCGAACAGGCGATGACGGCGGCAGCGCTCATCTTTGCGCTCATCGCCGTCAAGCCGGCACCGTTCTACCTGCTCGACGAGGTCGACGCTGCGCTGGACGATGCCAACGTTGGGCGATTTTCGGACATGGTGCGCGAGCTCTCACACGGTGACGCCGACACGATCATCGTCACGCACAACAAAAAGACGATGGAACTCGCGAACCGGATGTACGGCGTAACGATGAGCGAGTCCGGCATTACCTCGATCATCTCCGCCGAACTCACCTCCGCGCAGGCGGAGGCCGTGCTTGCCTGAGCCGCCGCCCGCGGCGCTGCTCTCGCTTTCCGATACGACCGGCGCAGCCGAGCTTGCCGCCGCGTTACATGCACGAAACGTGCCGCTCCTGGCGACGAGCGGTACGAGGGACTGGCTGCAGCGTCAAGGCATCACCGCCGCGGACGTGGCGCAGGTCACAGGCTTTCCTGCCCTCTTCGGCGGTCGCGTCAAAACGCTCGATGCAAAGCTTTTCGGAGCGATTCTCTTCGATCGAGAAAACGCCGAACATCGGCGCGAAGCAAACCAGCACGGGATAGCGGCGATCGCAACGGTCGCGGTCACGCTCTACGCGCCGCCCGAGATCGACATCGGTGGGGTCGCGCTCTTGCGGGCTGCGGCAAAGAACTATGCGTTCGTGAGCGTCCTGTGCGACCCGGCGCAGTACGAGAGCTTTCTCGAAGCGTTGGAACGCGGCGGCCCGTCTCTCGATGAGCGGCGCACGCTTGCAGCGGCCGCGCTGCGCCACGTCGCCGCGTACGACATGCGCAACGCGGCGCGCCTAGGGGATTCCAAGCCGCTGCGCTACGGAGAGAATCCGCACGAGCTCGGCGTTTTCTATCCAGCGAGCGACGGAGTTCCCGAGCAGCTTGCCGGTAAGGCGCTTTCATACAACAATCTTCTCGACCTCGACGCGACGCTGCGCCTGCTCGCGCGCGACGGCCGCGGGACGCGTGCCGTGGTCGTCAAGCATACCGTTCCGTGCGGCGTGGCGGAACGCGCGAGCGCTGCGCAGGCCGTACGCGAGGCACTCGATGCCGATCGGATCTCCGCGTACGGCGGTATCGTCGCCATCGACACGACGATGACGACGCAAGCTGCCGCAGCGCTCTCGGATGTGTTCCTCGAAATCGTCGCCGCGCCCGATTTCGACGACGATGCGCTGCGTATCTTGGAGCGAAAGCGTCGCATCCGGATCATGCGCTTCTCGCGCGCGTTACCGCGGCGCTTACTCGTTGGGCGCACGGTGCGCAGCGCGCTCGGCGGCACCCTCGTGCAGGAGCCGGATCCGGCTGCGCCTCCCGAAGAACTGCGCGTCGTTTCGCGGCGCGTGCCGTCGGACCGCGAATGGGAAGATCTGCGCTTCGCGTGGGATGTGGTCGCGCACGTCAAGTCGAACGCGATCGTCATAGCGAAGGACGGCGTAACGCGCGGCATCTGTGCGGGTCAGACGAACCGTGTCAGTGCGGTAGAGACCGCAGTGCACCGGGCCGCCGAACACGCTCGCCAAAGCGCGTGTGCGAGCGATGGGTACTTCCCTTTTCGGGACGGCCTCGAGGCAGCCGCGGCCGCCGGTTGCACCGCGGTGATCGCGCCAGGCGGCTCGATTCGCGACGCCGAGGTCGTTGGATCGGCAGACGACGCCGGGATCGCACTCGTCTTTTCGTCGCGCCGCCACTTTCTGCATTGATGAGAGAGGAGAGGCATCGTGCCTAGATATCTGCATACGTCCATTTTCGTCAACGACATGAGCGAGGCGATTGCGTTCTACCGCGACAAGCTCGGCTTGCAATTGCTCGACGGACTTTTCCACTACCCGGGCAATGCCGACATGGCGTTCGTGGGCAACGATTGGAACGCATACGTCGAGCTCGTGTACGATCTGGAGGAGCATCCGCCGTACGAGATCGGCAATCGGTACGAACACTTGGCGTTCGAAGCGGACGGCGATCTGAAGACGTACGTCGAGGGCCTGCGTGCAAAGGGCGTGAAGGTTCTCAAAGACGTGTACCGATCGCCGGGGGGAACGCGCGCGATCGCTTTCGTGGAGGATCCGAATGGCATTCCCGTCGAGCTGCTGGAACCACGCTAAGGTTCCCTAACGGTAGATGAACGGGTCGCCGGGCGCCGGGACCGGCACGAGGACTCGCGCGTACAGCGCTAAACGCTTGCCTTTAGCGCGCTCGATCGTTCCGTCGGCGTGCAGCCACGTTCCCGGCTTGAATCGACCGCGTCGCGCGAGTTGCACGACAACCGGTGTGGCATCGGCGCGGCAGCACGTAATGGCAAAGCGCACGAGCGCATCAGCTCCGCTCGAGCGCACGAGCGTCCCGGTGAACGAGACGCGCTCGCCGGGAAAGAGGCTTGTCAACGTCGTCTGCGTTGCGGTGTAGACGGGCGGCGGAGCGACGAGGATGGCGCCGGCAAGCATGATTGCCGGCGTTGCAAGCGAGGTGGCCTCGTGCGATCGCGCGCGACGGTGCACGATCGCAAGTATGGCGCAGGCGATCGCGCAGCACGCGAGCGGAAATGCGAATCGAGGATGAACGAGCGCGTCGCCCCCACGCGCGGCGACGAGCCCGAGCGCGAGCGCGGCGAGCGCGTATGCGGAGCCATCGTGTTGTGGGTGGTGCGCGTGCGATCGTGCGAACGTACGAATATCGGCGATGCCGCTCGTGCAGAGGAGGCCCACGGCTGCCAGCGGTGCGCGCACGTGCAAGGACGCCGCGATCGCAACCGTACCGAGCGCGCACGGTGCAGCCAGGACGCCGAAGAGTGCTCCACCGAGCCATTGCACCGCAGGCGCTGCCGCTTCGACGCGTACGCCCGTAAGGGCGTGAAGCGCGACCGCCCCAATCGTCGCGGCGGGGAGAACCGACGAAAGCTGCGCGAGCAGGCTCTCCGGCGGCGCGTGGTGCTTGCAGCGCCGCGGGAGAAAGCGTGCGAGGGCCGTCGCGGCGCTCAGACGCGCCAAAGCGGCGAACGAGCCGAAGGTCATAGCCATTGCGGCCGCAGCGGGAAGAGATCGCGCCGACGGGCCGTCCGCGCAGCCGCAGCCGAGATGAGCCATCGCCAGACGGATTGCCGCCGGGCCGCAGGGAGCGCGCGCAGCGAGCGCGCTGAGTGCCATACCGGCAAGAATAAAGGGCGTTGCTTCGAACAGAGAGCCGGCGGTGGTCGCGAGCACGCCGCGAATCGCCGGCGCGGGGAGCAACGCCAGCCCGAAGAGCACGCAGGACGCCACGACGACGGAGTTCATGTCGCAAAAGATTAGCGCGCCGCGCGGCACGCAAGACATCCTTCCCCCCGAATCGGCACGATGGCAAGCCCTCGAGTCGAGAGTCCACGCCCTCGCGCGTTGCTTCGGCTACGGCGAGGTGCGTACGCCGGTCTTCGAAGCGACTGAGCTCTTCGTACGAGGGGTCGGCGAAACGACGGACATCGTCGAAAAAGAGATGTACACGTTTGCAGACAAGGGAGAGCGCAGCATGACGCTGCGCCCCGAGTGGACTGCGCCGGTCGTGCGCGCGATGCTCGAGCACCAGATGCTTGCGCAAGGGCCGCAGCGTCTGTACTACGTGGGGCCGATCTTCAGGTACGAGCGCCCGCAGAAGGGGCGCTACCGGCAATCGCATCAGTTCGGTGTCGAGTGCACCGGTTATGTCGACGCAGAGGCGGACGCGGAAGTGATCTCGCTTGCTTGGGAGCTCGTTCGCTCGTGCGGCATCGGCGATGCCGTGTTGAAGATCAACTCGATCGGCGACGCCGTCTGCAGGCCGCGCTACCGCCAGGCGCTCCTGGAACACTTTGCGCCCAACGTTGCGGCGCTCTCTGAGGATGCGCAACGCCGCGTCGAACGCAATCCGCTGCGTCTCCTCGATAGCAAGGAGGAGCGTGACGCGCCGTTCGTCGCGAGCGCGCCCGCATTCGACGCATATCTCTGCGACGGATGCCGCGAACACTTCGCAACGCTGCGCGCGGCGCTCTCGCTCATCGACATCCCGTACGTCGTCGATCCGCGCGTCGTGCGCGGGCTCGACTACTACACGCGAACGGTCTTCGAGATCGAGTCGCGTGCTCTCGGCGCGCAAAGCGCCGTTTGCGGCGGCGGCCGGTACGACGGGCTCGTTGCCTCTCTGGGCGGTCCGGACGTGCCGGCCGTCGGGTTTGCGCTGGGAATCGAGCGCTTCCTCATGGTGCTCGCAGCGGCGCAGAGCGCCGTCCAAGTGCCGCGCGAGGGGATTCAAGCCGTCGCACTCGGGACACAGGCGCGAGCGACGTTGCTCGCAATCGTTGCCGAGTTGCGGCGTTCGATGGTTCCGGCGTTCATGGACTACGAGGAGCGTAAGCTTCTGGCGCACTTGAAGATCGCCGATCGGAACCGCGCGCGCTTCGCACTTATCGTTGGGAGTGAGGAGCTCGCATCCGGCGAGGCAATCCTGCGCGATCTCGAGAGCCGCACCGACACAAGGCTGCCGCTCGCGCAGCCGAGAGTCGTTGCGGCTAGTCTTGTAGAAGCGTGCTCATAATGAAGGAACGAGAGACGCTCGAGGAGCTCCTGGGCATCATGCGCGAACACGATCTCGAGCGCATCACTGTTCGCTCCGGAGATGCCGTGTACGAACTCGTACGCAGGCAGGCGCCGGCGCAAGGGGCGTTCAACGGTGCGGCGTTGGGCGCGCAAGCCGCGCAGCCGGCGAGCGCCGCCGGGGCAAACGCAATACGCGTCCTTGCGCCGTTGACCGGAGTATTCTACCGTCAGCCCGCTCCGGACGCCGAGCCCTTTGTTGCGCAAGGGGACCGCGTCGAAGTCGGCCAGATTCTCTGCGTGCTCGAGGCGATGAAGCTCTTCAACGAGATTCAGAGCGATTATGCAGGGACCGTCGTGCGCATCCTTCCCGGGAACGGAGAACTGGTTTCGCAGGGCGAGGAGCTGTTTTGGATTCAGCCCTGAGCAGCGACGTGCGCGGCAGGCGCGGTTTCGACGAGCTCCTTGCGGATCGGCGCGGCATCTTCGAGCGGCCGCACTATCGCGAGCAGGTGGAGGCGATCGCCGCAGCTCTCGCCAGCGCGCTTCGCAAGGGACACAAGGTGCTCTGGTGCGGTAATGGCGGAAGCGCCGCCGAGGCACAGCACATGGCGGCGGAGCTGTCAGGACGCTTCTTGCGCGAACGCCCGGGCCTTGCGAGCGAGGCGCTCTCCGTCAACAGTTCGACGCTTACCGCGGTCGCTAACGACTACGGATACGACGACGTCTTTTCGCGTCAGGTCGATGCGTTTGCGCAGCCGGGCGATGTCATCGTGGCACTGACCACGAGCGGGAACTCAAGCAACGTCGTTCGCGCCCTCGAAGCAGCGAAGCGTAAGGGAGCGATCGCGGTTGCCTTTACGGGAAATGGCGGAGGACGCATCACGGCCGCCGCGGACCTCGTCCTCATGGGGCCGGACGGATACTCGGCGATCGTACAAGAGGTGCACCAAGTCATGGCGCACATCGTCTGCGACCTCACCGAGCAACGCATCCTCTTCGGAGATTAGGGAAGCTCTTAGGATGGAGTCTCCGAGCAAACAGCGTATCACGGTCGACGAAGCTCGGGACATCGTCGATCGTATGCGCGGGCGGCGCGTTCTCGTCGTCGGCGACATCATGATCGACGA
>DAHUYK010000015.1 GCA_027315245.1 Vulcanimicrobiota bacterium
TGGAAGCGCAGCATGTCCATGCCTTCAACCGTCCATGGGCCGAACGTATACGATAGATGCGCACCTTGGAACGCCGCCGGCTTAATACGTGAATCCGAAGCGTTGGCCCACGGCGTGTTGATCAGTTGATTCCCGGCCCGCAGGGAGAGCCCGTGCCCCGCGTACTGCGCGTACGCTTCGTAGAGCGTCGCGAGCTGGTAGCCGGGAAGCGTGTCGTCCGGGTTCGTGAACGGCGGCTTGTGCACGATGCAGGGAAGGCCCGGGGTTTGATCCGTAACGAGATCGCACGAGCCCGAAAGCGGATCGGCGAAGAGGTAGCTCGCGCCGAGCGTAAAGCCGTCCGGCGCGTTGTACTGACCGTGCAGTGACACGGCCGCCTCGAACGCGGTTTGGTTGATCGCGTTGTAATTGTACTTTGCGGGCGAATAGCTCTCGGATGGGTTGTTGCTTGCGTTCTGCCGCGTAAAATAGTACGAGCGGGCGTATCCGCTCCACACGAAGGGCGTCGGAGCAGGGCGCGGTGTCGGTGCCGCTTGCGCGATATGGGCCCCGGCAAAAACTGCCGCGAACACGAGATGTGTCAGCATGCCCATAACGCTACGCCGGTTCGCTTATCGAGATTTTAACCTTCGATAAAGAATGGCTTAGCGACCGCGATGGTGCCCGAGACGATATTCCACGAAGCTGCGCGCGAGCAAATTCGTCACGAAGACGAAGATCATCAAAAGCAGCGCCGCAGCGTAGGCCAGCCGGTGCGATGCCGCAAACGGCTGGCTGATGAACGTCCAGACGACGTACGTGAGGTATCCCACCGGCGAATGGATCGGGGCAAGCGACGGCATGTAGTTCGACCATCCGGCCGTGTAGATGAGCGGCGCCGTCTCTCCCAGGCCGATACCGATGGCGACGAGCATCCCGGTGAGAATGCCGGGAAGCGCGTAGGGGACATCGATCTTGAAGATCGTTACCGCTGGCCTGGCTCCGAGTGCGACGGATCCCTCGCGTAGATCGCGTGGCACGCCGCTGAGCGCGACGTCGGCGGAGCGTTCGACGTAGGGCAGCACGAGGATCGCCAATGCGAGCGCACCCGCAATGAGCGAGAACCCCCACCCGAGCCCTTCGACGAGCGCGACGTACAAGAAGTAGCCCACGACGATCGACGGCACGCCTGCGAGCACGTCGATCGTGAAGCGCACCGTGCGTGCCGCCCACGGGGGGGCGAACTCGACGACCCACATCGCCGTGCCGATTCCAAGGATTGCCGCGATGGCCAACCCGATCGCTACGAGCAACAGCGTGCCCGCGATGGCATTCGCGAGGCCGCCGGCGATGCCGCTCGTCACGGTCGTGAACAGCTTGACGCTCAAACCGCCGGCGCCGCGCACGCCGACGAAGCCAAAGATCGCGGCGAGAATGACGACCGTGAGCCCGAGCGCCGCGACGCTTGCGCTCCACCACGCCTGCGACACGATAGCCGAGGCTCTGCGGCGGCGCGCTGCAGAGGCTGCTATCATCCGATGACCCCCGCGTGCGGAGCGCCGCGCAGGATGACGCGCGCAACGCCGTTGACGAGCAGTGTGATCAAAAAGAGCGCCAGCGCCAGCTCCCCGAGCGAGTGTTGCGCCATCCCGCTCGCATCGGTCAACGCGGATTCCAACTGGGATACGATGACTGCCGCAATCGTGTTTACCGGCGAGAATATGGTGTTCGGGAGCGTATTGATCGCCGAACCGCAGATCATGAGAACGGCCATCGTCTCACCGAGCGCGCGTCCGAACGAGAGCAGGATCGAAGCCCCGAGTCCTCCGCGCACGCTCGGCAGCACGGCACGCGTGACGGCCTGCCACGTCGTGCTTCCCAATGCCAAGCTGGCTTCGTAAATGCTCTTCGATTGCGCCTGTAGCGAGTCGCGCGTCGTCGCGACCATGATCGCAAGAATGATCGTCGCAGCCAAGAGGCCGTTTCCGCTCTCGGTCGCGCCTCCGAGAAACGGAATGATTCCCAGATGGTCGTGTGCGAACGGCGCGACGACCGATCCGATGAAGGGCACGACGACGACCATGCCCCAAAGACCATACACGACCGAGGGAACTCCGGCCATGAGCTCCACGACCGCGTTGGCGAGGGGCTTGACCTTCGCCGGCAGCCGGTAGACGATCGCGAGCGCGACGAGAATCGAGAACGGCACCGCAATGATCATCGCGAGCACCGACGTCAGAAGGGTTCCCGCAATGAAGACGAGTCCACCGAACGACGCGCCCGGCTCGGCGGAATAGCCGTTGTGCGTCACCGTCGCGCCGCTTCCGTATTGATTGCCGATGTTCCAAACGATCGACGTAAAGAAGCCGAGGCCGTTGAAACGAATCGCGGGATATGCGTAAACGAAGAGACCCAGGAGCATCGCGACGATGAGGAAGGAGCTGACGAATGCCGCTGCACCCGTGAGCATTCGGAGCAGCCTCTGCGTCGGCAGGCGCTGGGTGAGGGCGGGCCGTCGGGGCCGCCCCGCGGATCGTGAGAGTTCCGCCATGGGCGGTGGCTTCGCTAGTGAACCTTGTTTATCTGCTGGCGGCTGAGCCGAACGACGTTGGCTGGAAGCGGCAGAAAATGGACCGCATCGAGAAATCGCATCTGCTGGCCACCGCGAGCGTCGATCGCCCAGTTCAGGAACGCCCGCAGCGCCTTAGCAGTCGCGGCGTCGGGCTGGTGCGGTTTGATGATCGCGTACTCGTAGTTGATGATCGGATACGATTCTTTCCCAGGCGCGAAGATGAGCGAGAGCCGCTCGTCGCCCGGCGTTCGATTCTCGAGTGCTCGCGCGTCGGCCCCGATCGTCGTCGTCGTCGGAAGGACGAACTGTCCCGCGCTGTTCTGGAGCGCGGCGTAGCCGAGATGCGCCTCGTTCGTCTGAGTGAGAAAGCTGACCCCGATATACGCGAGGGAGTACGGCGTCGCCTTGCACGTCTGCACCATGCCAGGGTTTCCCATTGCACCAACCGCCGTGCTTACGTTCGGCCAGCTGATCGTCGTGCCGTATGCGGGGCCGTGATTCCACCACGGCGTCGACTTCGACAGATACTGCGTAAAGATGAACGTGTCGCCCGAGCCGTCGGCCCGGTGAATCGGCACGATCGGCTGATGCGGCAAACGAACGCCATGATTCATCGCTTTGATGTGGGGATCGTCCCAATAGCCGATGCGGCCGCCGTAGATGCCGGCGAGCACCGGTCCCGAGAGGCGCAGATGGACGCCGTTGAGCCCCGGCAGATTATAGTTGATCTGCTGGGCGCTGATCGCGAGCGGAATGTTCAGCATCGGTGTCACGCGCATCTGTCCGTCGCTCATGTATGCGTCGGACGCACCGATCTGGGCGACGCCCGCGATCGCTTGCGAGATGCCGGTTCCACTTCCGGTGCCCTGCGTCGTAATTTGAACGTCGTGGTGATCGCGCTGATAGGCGACGACCCAGAGATTCATCAAGGGATAGAGCAGCGTCGAGCCGGTCTCGAGTAGACGCACCGAAGCCAGTGCAGTGCCGGCACTAGCCAATGCGATTGCGCAGGCAAAGGTGAGCGCGGAAAGCTTCTTCATGCCCCCATGATGCACGGGCGACGATAAGAGGACATTAAGGTGGCGTTATCGCCGGCCAAATGCTCGCGCAGCGCTTCGGGGCGGGTACCGAACCCAGGCGCTGGTCGTCGGTCAACACGCGCTGCGCCGCTGCCGTGCACCACTGCGTGATCGCGTTCACATGACGCCCCTCCCGCAGAACCGGAACCCACGACTGCGCGCCGTCGACGTGTTCGGCGATGTCCTGGCCGAGAATCGAGCGGCGTGAGAGCGCGCTGAGCGGGCGCATCCCCAGCGACCGAGGCAGATGTCCGATGACGCCTTGCCCCACGTCGATAGCAAAGAAGCCCAACAGGTAGCCGCCGATGCCTCCCGCCGCGAACGGCCGCACGAACGGATTCGCTTCGGCTTGCGCCGGCGACGCCAGGCCTTGCAGGTTCGCCATCGTCCACGCGCGCCCGCGCAGCGTTCCCGCCACGACCTGGCGGTTTGCGAAGAGCGCATGCTGCCCGGCGGCAGAAAAGTACGCGTCGGCCAACTCGCTGACGTGTTCACCCCACCACAGATCGCGTTCGACCGGATCGGCGGGAACGAGACGTATGGGCCCGCAGAAACGCAGCGGATGCGCGAACGTCCACGCACGCCCCGCGCACGGGTCCGGCGGCATCGCAGCCGGCGTGGGAACGGCGATCGCTGCGTTCGCGTCGCGGATCGCGTCCGCGGTGGTGTCGGCGTTCACCGCGCACGCGCTCGCAATGACCTGTGCGCAAAACGCACCGGCGATGAGCGTCGCCCGCGACCATCGAGGCATCCTTGAACCGCACGCTTCTGCAGGCGCGCGGCCGTTTACTGCGTCGGAAGGCCACACCTGCACTCTGCGCCGAAAGCACGGCGCTCATGCCCGAAACGCCGCTCCCGGAGCTGCGGCACACCGCCGCGCACGTGCTCGCCTATGCCGTACAGGATCTCTTCCCCGACGCGAAGCCGACGATCGGCCCGGCGATTGAGAACGGCTTCTACTACGATTTTGAGCGCGCGTCGCCATTCACATCCGAAGACTTGGAACGCTTGGAAGCGCGCATGCGCGAGATCGTGGCGGCCGACTATCCCATGACCGGCAGAGAGGTCAGCAAAGACGAAGCCGTCTCCGCGTTTCGTTCCAATCCCTATAAAGCCGAGATCGCGCAGCAGATTCCGGTGGGCGAGCCGATCACACTCTACACGATCGGCGCGTTCACCGACCTCTGCCGCGGCGGCCACGCCAAGCGCACTGGCGAGATCGGCGCGCTCAAGCTGCAGAGCGTCGCCGGCGCCTACTGGCGGGGCGACGAGCACAATCCGATGCTCCAGCGCATCTATGGGACGGCATGGCACACGCAGCCCGAACTCGACGCCTACCTCGCGCAATTAGAAGAAGCGCAGCGGCGGGACCATCGCAAGCTGGGCGCCGAACTCGATCTCTTCTCCATCGAAGAAGAGGCGGGCGGCGGCCTCGTCTTCTGGCACCCGAAGGGAGCGATCGTCCGCGAAACGATCGAGAACTTTATTCGGGAGGGCTTGCGCGACCGCGGTTACCAGCCGGTCATCACGCCGCACGTCGTGTCGGAGCGCCTCTACGACATCTCCGGGCATCTCGAGAACTTTTCGCAGAACATGTTCGGGCCGCTCGAAGTCGAGGAGCAACGCTTTCGCGTCAAACCGATGAACTGCCCCGGTCACATTCTCATCTACAAGAGCAGGCTCCGCAGTTATCGCGATCTTCCGCTGCGTTACTCGGAGTTTGGAACCGTGTACCGCTTCGAACGCTCGGGTGTGCTGCACGGCCTCACGCGCGTGCGTGGCTTCACGCAGGACGACGCGCACCTCTTCTGCACGCCCGAGCAGCTCCAGCACGAGTTCGACCAGACCGTCGACGAAGCGCTGCGCCTCATGAACGCGTTTGCGTTCCAAGAGTTTTCCTGCGCGCTCTCCACGCGTGAGCCGCTTCTGCGAGGCGCGACCGACGACGTCGCCGAGGCGGCGATTCGCGGCGCGCTCGATCGCGCGAAGCTGCCCTACACCGTCGACGAAGGCGGCGGCGCGTTTTACGGCCCGAAGCTCGACGTGAACGTGCGCGACGCCATCGGGAGAACCTGGCAGCTCGGGACCGTGCAGGTCGACTTCACGCTGCCCGAACGATTCGACCTCACCTACCGCGGCGCCGATGGCAAAGCACACCGTCCGGCAATGATTCATCGGGCACTCGCTGGATCGATGGAACGCTTCTTCGGCATCGTCATCGAGCATTTCGGCGGCGCATTCCCGGCGTGGCTTGCGCCCGTGCAAGCGATGCTCGTTCCGATCGGCGAAGCGCAGGTCGCATCCGCTCGCCAAGCTGCAGCGCAGATGAGCGGCGCCGGCTTTCGCGTCGACGTCGACGACAGCAACGAAAAGCTCGGCTACAAGATCCGGCACTGGAAGACGCAGAAGGTTCCCTATATTCTCGTCATTGGAAAGCAAGAGGTTGCGGACGGGAGCGTGAATGTCAACGAACGCGGCGTCGAGGAGAAGCGCTCGCTTCCGCTGCCCTCCTTTATCGAGGAGCTGCGCGCCGTCATAGCATCGCGAGGGTAAGCATGCATCGATCCGTCATCATCATCTTCGCCGCGCTGGCACTGGGTCTGGCCGCCTGCTCCGGCGACTATAGCAACGGCGGCGGCGGAATCACGCCCCCCGTCGCGCAGGGCATTCAGTCGAACCCGGGGCTGCCCAACGTATCGCCGAGTCCAGGGCTTGGAAACGGCCATCCGACGCCGACGCCGAGCGCTCCGCCGGGAGACAGCGTTACATACGCGCTCGCCGCGTTCGCAAACGGCGTCCGCTGCCCCGACGTCGGCGGCTACAGCTGCATCGTCCACTTGAACGAGCCGCCGGCCACGCCGTCGCCGGCCCCGAAGACACGTGCGTTCGGATCTCCATCTCCATCTCCATCGCCTTCGCCGACACCGTCACCGACGCCGACGCCGTCGCCATCACCGTCGTCGAGTGCCAAGCCGTCGAACTCGCCAAAACCTTCACCGACACCGGCAATCACGCTGCAGTTACAGGCGACCCCGCACGCCGCGCCCGCGATGGTGAATCCCGATACGCGTGCAGCAGGTACGACCGCGCTCATCGCGCTGCGCGCGACCGCGAACGAGAGTCTCACACTCCACGGCAACGCGTCGGTCGACTTCATACTGCCGGCAGATCAAATCGGCGGCCGAGGCTTCGCGGTGCAGCTCTTTGCCGAGACGACCGCCAGACACAACCGTCACAACGACAAGTTCATGGGTTCGTTCTCGCGCTCGACGACGAACGGCACGACGCTGCACTTTGCAATCACGCCGCCGCAAGTTACGATGAAAACCGGCGAAACGTGGCTACTCGTCCTCTACGCGAACGAACGGCCTCCGACAAGTCCCGCTCCGTCCGCATCCGCATCCCCGTCATCGTCTCCAAGTACCCCACCGTCGCCAAGCGCGTCACCGTCGCCATAGCTCTTGTCACCCTGAGCGTAGCGTAGCGAAGCCTCTGTCATCCCGAGCGTAGCGAAGCGGAGTCGAGGGACGAAGGGCGAGGGACGCGCGGCGAGGCACGTCGAGGAAAGCGCTGCCGAGGAGGAAAAGCTGCTGCGCATGCCGCGAGCCTTCATCGCGAGCTTCCTTGGATGGACGCTCGACGCGTTCGACTTCTTCCTTCTCGCGTTCGTCGTGCCGCACGTCGCCGCCGACTTTCACCGTGCGATTCCGCAGGTGGTTTTTGCGATTACGCTGACGCTGGCGTGCAGGCCGCTCGGGGCACTCCTCTTCGGCCGCCTTGCCGACCGCTTCGGTCGCCGGACGCCGCTCATGATCGACATCGCGTGCTACTCACTCATCGAGCTCGCAACCGCATTCTCACCGAACTTCACGGTCTTTCTCGTTTTGCGCGCGCTGTACGGCGTCGCAATGGGCGGCGAATGGGGGCTAGGTGCCGCGCTTGCGATGGAGTCGCTGCCATCGAATAGGCGCGGCCTCTTTTCGGGTCTCCTGCAAGAGGGGTACGCCGTCGGCTATCTTCTCGCGGCGGTCGTTTTCGGCGTCTTCTTCAATGCCATCGGGTGGCGCGGCATGTTCGCCGTCGGCGTCCTACCGGCACTGCTCATCCTCTACATTCGCAAGAACGTGCCCGAGTCGCCCGTGTGGCTTGCCTCGCAGCGTACGCCGCGCCAAGAGCCCGTGCAGCGATGGCAGACGATGGCCCGCTACGCGCCGCTCTTCATCTACACCGTGCTTCTCATGACCGCGCTCAACTTCATGTCGCACGGCACGCAAGATCTCTACCCGACGTTCCTCGAACAGCAGCGGCGGCTCGCGACGGGTACCGTTGCGTGGATCACGATCGTCGCGAACGTCGGCGCGATCGCAGGCGGCATCGCGTTCGGCACGCTCTCGCAGCGCATCGGCAGGCGTGCCGGCATGCTCATCGCAGCCGCCCTGGGCGTCGTCTCGATTCCGCTTTGGGTACACGCGCCGTCGGTCGCGCTGCTCGGGCTGGGCGGCTTCCTTCTGCAGTTCATGGTGCAGGGTGCGTGGGGCATCGTGCCCGCGCATTTAAACGAAATCTCACCGATGGGATCGCGCGGCCTCTTTCCAGGCTTCACGTACCAGATTGGAAACCTGCTCTCCGCGCCCGCCGCGCAAATTGAAGCCACGATTGCCAAGACGCACTTCGCCTCCGCCAACGGTGCTCCGAACTACGCAAGCGCGCTCTCCGTCATCGCGCTCGTCATGCTTCTCGCCGTGCTGTTCTTCGCAGCACTCGGCTATCTCGTCGTGCCCGAACGCCGCGGCGTGGATCTCGCCTAAGGCGGCTTACGCCCTTGCGGATAGAGGCGCAGAGACGACCGTCGTAAGATCGAGCAGAATGATGAGTCGCTCACCCACTTTTCCGACGCCCTGCAGATAGTCCGAGCCGACGCCGGCAATCATCTCCGGCGGCTCTTCGATGGACTCGATGGGAATTCGCACGACCTCGGATGCGCTGTCGACGATGATGCCGACGCGCTTCGTGCCCACGTCGGTAACGATGATTCGCGTTGCTTTTGTCGGCTCGATGCGCGCCATACCGAAGCGGGTGCGCAAGTCGACGATCGGGATGAGCTGACCGCGCAAATTGATCACGCCTTCCATGAAATCCGGCGTGCGCGGCACGTGCGTGATTCCAACCATCCGGATGATCTCCTGGATCTGAGAAATGTCGACGCCGTACTCTTCGGAGCCGACGTGAAAGGTCGCGACCTGGACGCTCTCTCCCATCTTATGTCTGAACCGCAGCCAGTTCCACGCGGGCGATCTTACCGCTGCGATACGCGTCGGCGGCGAGCGCGTGAACGTCGAGTATCAGCGCAATCGCGCCGCTGCCGAGAATCGTCGCACCCGAGATGCCAGCAACGGTTCCCACGACGTCCGAGAGCGGCTTGATGACGATTTCCTGCTCGCCTTCGAATGCGTCGACGATGAGCCCGATCTGCCGCGAGGCGATGCTCACGATGACGACCATGGCTTTCTCGGGGTCGCGAGGAGACGGAACGTCGAAGAACTCGGCGAGACGGACGAGCGGAACGATCGTGTCGCGCAACGTCACGACTTCGCAACTTTGGATCGTGCGAACGTCGGCAATTTCGATGCGCTGCGACTCGACGACCGAGTCCAGCGGAATCGCATAAAGCTCCTTGCCGACGCGGACGAGCAGAGCCCCGATGATGGCGAGCGTCAACGGCAGCTTCATCTCGAAACGCGTACCCCTTCCGCGTTCGCTCGAGACCGAGAAGTGACCCTTGAGTTTCCCGACCGCCTTGTGAACGACGTCCATGCCGACGCCGCGCCCACTGAGGTCCGAGACCACGTCGGCGGTCGAGAATCCTGGCCGGAAGATGAGTTGCACGATCTCCTCGTCGCTCAAGCGCTCGTCGCGCCCGACGATGCCATTCTCGATGGCTTGCGCGAGAACGCGCTCGGTATCGATGCCCGCTCCGTCATCCGACATCTCGACGACGACTTGGTTGCCTGCATGGTAGGCACAGAGCGCGATTGTCCCTGCGCGCGCTTTTCCAAGACTTTCTCTCACCGGCGGGATCTCGATGCCGTGGTCGATGCAGTTTCGCAGCAGATGCATGAGCGGCTCACCGATCTGGTCGACGATCGTCTTGTCCAGCTCGGTCTGCGCTCCATCCACGCGCAGGGTCACTTCTTTGCCGCGCGCCTTGGCAATATCGCGAACGAGACGCGGAAAGCGCTCGAAGACGCGCCCGATCGGCACCATGCGCACCTTCATGAGCGCCTCCTGGATCTCAGCGCTCGTCCGCGCGAGGGACGCAACGCTCTCGACGAGCGTCTTGCCTGCCGGATCGTCACCGAGAGCAGCCGCGAGCGCGGAAGCGATGTCCGAAATGCGCGTACGGTTCACAACGAGCTCGCCGACGAGATTGAGCAGGTGGTCGAGGCGCTCGATGTCGACGCGAATCGTCGGGCGACGGCCGGAACCGGAAAGCGCGAGGCTCTGCTGCGTCTGCTGCGCGGTTGCTCCAGAGGCTGGGTCCGGCTCCTGAGCGCCGGATAGCTCTGCGGCCGCGATCGAACCGAGCCTTACGAGAAAGGCATCATAGCCAGGCGGCGGCTGCGCGTCAGAAGGCGCCTTGGCGACGAGCGTCGTCAGGTAGTCGCGCCCCGTGAAGAGCAGCTCGACGCAGAGGGCCGAGAGTTCCATCTTTCCCGTCCGCAACAGATCGCACAGGCTTTCGAGGCCGTGCGCGAGGTTCGCGACATCGGCAAAACCGAGCATCGCCGCGTTGCCCTTAATAGTGTGAAGAGCGCGAAAGAGCGAGTTGACGATCTCGGGACTCGGCGATCCCGACGTCGCTGTGCCCTCGAGGCGTAGAACGTCGGCGTCGATCCGATGGAGCAGCTCGTCCGCCTCGTCGCGGAAGTACGTGACGAACTCCGCTCGGTCGAAGGGCTCGTCAGACATCGAAGGAGCTTCTTCTGCTCTTCGTGCCGCATTCCGCTAGCGGAGTGCGCCCCGCTAGGCGATTCCGAAGACGGACAGGAGGGGATCGAGGGATCCTGCGTCCGGCACGAGGACGAACTCTCCGCCGATCGACGCACCGCGGTCGAGAAAAAGACTTTCGATGACGAAGACGTCTTGGTCTGGATTCGCGCTGACGGCGCCGCCGAAGGCTACCTGCGCGGTTCCGTAAGAGATCTCCGGTACGGAGAGCTCGAGCCGTACGCCCGTAAGATGAACGATCGCCGTGATATACGACCCGGCAACGATGTTGCCGAGTTCCTTGAGCGTCGATTCCTCGATCGAGTCGTAGATCGTGATATCGCCGATGACTCGGCGGATGAAGCGCGAAACGAACTCGACCGCTGGCTCCCGGTCGAAGATGACGAATATTTGCCCTGGAGCATCGCCGCGAACGTTCATGTGCAGCGCCGCAACGTCGCGATTGCGCACTTGAGCGCGTGCCGCGAGGTCGCGGAAGCGCACGACGTCGATCCGCGGTTCGACGAGCGAAATGCGCGTGTTCAGCAGTTGTGAGAGCGCGGTCGCTGCGTGACCCGCTCCGATATTTCCGATCTCGCGCAGAGCATCTTTTTGTAGGTCGGTCAGAGACAATGCTGCGGTCATGCAAGTACCTTGTTGAGCGTCTCAACGATTTTCGGCGGTTGAAACGGCTTGGTGATGAAGGATCTTGCACCCGCTTGAATTGCCTCGACGACCAGCGCTTGCTGCCCCATCGACGTGCACATGACGATACGCGCCGACGGATCGTGTGCGAGGATTTCCTTGACGGCGGCGATCCCGTCCATTTCGGGCATCACGACGTCCATCGTCACGAGATCGGGCTGAAGCTCGACGTACTTCTCGACGGCCTCGACGCCGTTCTGCGCCTCGCCGACGACGTCGAAACCGCTCTTGGCCAAAATGCCCTTGATCATCATACGCATGACGACTGCATCATCGACGATGAGGACTCTCCGAGTCACGCTGCTCCCCACATTCCTAGCCATTCGGCCGCAGCAGAAAGGTTCTTTACCGGCGACGGGCCGACCGCTTGTAAAGCTTGTGCAATTCGCCCGAAGAGGGGGATTGGGCACCGCCGTCTCCTAATAGGAGGACCTATTCACGCCTTCTCCAAGGGGGAGTCCCTTTTTGCGACGTACGCTGGGCTTCATTTCCGGCGCAATATGCGCCGCCGCGCTCCTCGCGGGCTGCGGTAAAACGTATCCCGTCGGCGCGGTCGCGCCGACGCCGTTGCCGCTCACGCCGCAAGTCACGAGCGTCTACACGCTGCCGACGTCTGCGCCTGCTGCGCAGCCGGAGGGACTGAGTTCGGCCCCCATCGACTCAAACTGCTCCACCGGCGTCATTTGGTTCGCGCTCGAGAGCGGAAACGCAATCGGGACGCTCAACCAGAGCGCCAAGTACACGCTCTTGAACCTACCGAATGCGGGCTCGGGACCGTACGGCATCACCTGCGGACCGGACGGTCAAATTTGGTTCACTGAGTACGCCGGAAATCGGATCGGCCGCTTCAGTACGGCGAACGGGAACTTTGCCGAGTTCACGATTCCCACGAGCGGCGCCGACGCGACCGCGATCGTGCTCGGCAACGACGGCGGATTGTGGTTTACCGAAACGGCGACGGGCAAGATCGGGCGCATCGACGTTTCGACCGGGTCGATCGTCGAATACCCCTCCGGCGCGACGACGCCATTCGACGACGTCGTCGGGCCCGATGGCAACGTGTGGTTCACTGCAAAGGGCAGCGATCAAATCGGCACGATCACGTCGGCCGGAGCCGTCTCGCTCTATAACGTTCCAACGGCGGCGGCCGCTCCTTATGCGATCGTCACCGGCTCGGATCATGGACTCTGGTTCACGGAAAATGCAAGCGGCAAGCTTGGGCGCATCGCGGCAAATAACGGTCAGTTCACCGAGGTGGCGCTTACGAACTGTTCTTCACCCGGCTCGCTGCAGCAAGGCTCCGACGGCAACTTCTACATCATTTGCCAAGGCGCTAGCCCCTCGGTTCTGCAGTACAATCCTACGAACGGCAACCAGAAGACATTCGCACTGAAATCGGGATCGGTGCCGCAGTGGTCGATCATTGCGTTCGACAACAAGTTGTACTTCAGCGACAGCGGTCTCAACGCAATCGACCAGTTTACGTATTAGCGCGCCGGCGTAGAACCGCGCATACCTTTTCGACCCGGCGCTGACGTATGTCCGGCTCTGTCGCTGAATCGATCGAACTAATGAAGTCCCTGCGCGCCGCCGGCGTGAGTTTGCTCCACGCGGCCTTCGCCGTGTGGTCAGCCGCGAGTGCCTTGTACAGACTGAACGGCACGATCGAATAACAGCAAGGGCGTCGCTTCCCCACCGCAAGCATGGAACAGGCCCTCTCGACCCGGCGCCTTCGCGTCTCCGGCTGTTTGGCAGCGTCGATCCAACTGATAAAGTCTCTACGCGCGATGGGCGTGAGATCCGCCCACTGCGTCTTCGCCTTCGGAGCAGCGGTAAGGGCCTTGGAAAGGTCGGCCGGCGCTTTCCATTCTGCTGTTTGCGCAGCCGGCCTACGATTCATCGGAAGCCCGCGCTGACAGATCCGTCATTGCGCCGCAGCCCACGAGCAACTCGCGTGAATCGACCCGCACGATGTGCAGCGCGCTTTGCGGCGAAAGCGGGAGCGTCTCGAGCAGCTCCATGCGACGGCGACTGCCTGCAGGCACGCGGCGCATGAAACGTCCCACGAGCGCACCGGCAACGAGCATCGCCGCGATGATGGCGAGCGCCGCTCCGTAGCGCAGCCAGAACTCAGCGCTCACAACATTCGAAGAAGTTTCGCATGAGCCGGCCTCCGTGCTCGCTGAGGACGGACTCGGGGTGAAATTGGACGGCGTACACCGGCAACGCACGATGCGCGATCGCTTGGACCACGCCGTCCTCGCTACGCGCGGTCACCAGCAGCGACTCCGGCAGCGTCGCAGACTCTAAGCACAGCGAGTGGTAGCGCGTTGCAACGAGTGGGCTTGGGACACCCGCGAAGAGTCCATCGGCTGCGTGGTCGATGTGCGACGTCTTGCCGTGCATCAAGCGCGGCGCATGCGTGACGGTCGCACCCAGCGCCTCGCCGATTGCCTGCAGCCCCAAGCAGATTCCCAGCGTCGGGAGACGGGTCTGCAACGCCGCTCGCAAGAGTGCGAGCACGCGCGGAATCTCGCGCGGGTGGCCGGGGCCTGGCCCGACGACGAGCGCGTCATAGCGTCCGAGAGAGGCCGGGTCGAGCTTTGGATCGTCGCTGCGCAACATCGTGGGTACCGCGCCCTGCGCGGCGAGCAGATGCACGACGTTGTGCGCGAACGAATCGTAATGATCGACGTAGAGCACCTTCATCGTTCAGAGACGAACACCGAGGACCTCGCGCGCGATACGCGTCTTGCCGAGTATCTCATCGTACTCCTCTGCCGGATCGCTGTCCGCGACGATGCCTGCCGAAGCTTGCCACCAGGCATACCCGTCTTTCACGTGCATACTGCGCAGCGTAATGCACGAGTCGAAGTCGCCTCCGTAGCTCCACCGTCCTATGCTTCCCGCGTAGAAGCCGCGCGTCACCGGCTCGAGCCCGTCGATGATCTGCATTGCGCGCACTTTCGGCGTCCCGGTGACCGTGCCCGCGGGGAAGCCGGCGCGAAAGAGGTCTAGCCCGTCGCATGCCGGCTGGAGCTTGCCGATGATACCGGAGACGATGTGCATCACGTGGCTGTACCGCTCGATCTGCAGCAGTTCCTCGACCTCCACGCTGCCGTACTCGCAGACCGCGCCCAGATCGTTGCGCCCCAAATCGACGAGCATGACGTGCTCCGCTCGTTCCTTTTCGTTCGCGAGCAGTTCCTGCGCGATTCGTGCGTCTTCGTCGTCGCTCGTCCCGCGCGCGCGGGTCCCTGCCAACGGCCGGATACGGGCGCGGCGTCCCTCGAGCCGAACGAGAAACTCGGGCGATGCACCGAGCAGCGCGCCAAACGGTCCGTCGACGTAAAACATATACGGCGACGGGTTGCGGCTCCGCAGCGCGCGGTAGATATCGAGAGGCTCCCCTTCCACGCGGGAGCCAAAGCGAACGCCGAGCTGCAGTTGGTAGACGTCACCCTCGTAGATATGCTTCTTTACCCCGGCCACCATATCGATGTACTGCCCGCGAGCCACCGACTGTGAGACGGGACCGACCGCGCGTACCGGCTTCGGCAAGACCGCAGTGGCGTGCAAAAGGCGCTCCAGATAGGCATCCGCGCGCCGTTCCAACGCCGCGGCGTCGTCCCCGCAGACCCAGACTGCAAGCGTGTCGGTGAAGTGGTCGAAGATGAGCCACGTCGAAGGCACGGCGATGTAGGCGGCCGGCATCGACGGAGCATCCGGCACGCGCGCTGCGAGGCGTGCCGTCGGGCGCGCGGCATCGTACGAGAACGCAACGAGTGCGCCACCGAGCTCGCCTTCCTGGCCGCCGAGGCGGTACGGCTCGACCCATGCACGCACCTCGTCGAAGAGCGCATCGCCGGACTCGAAGCTGCACGCGTCGAGATAGTCAATTCCGACGAACGAGTAGCGTGAGATGCGCCCGCCATGTTCGGCCGACTCGAGCAGGCACGCGCCGGAGCCGCCGGCGAGCGCAAGATACGCCCCGATCGGGGTGAAGACGTCGGAGGAGACGCGCTTGACGGCTACGTGCATCACTTCTCCCGCCTTCGCTCGCGCACCAGCCACGCCTCGCGCCGGCGCAGCTCGAGTCGTTCCAGCACGGCACGCTCGCGCGCTGCCTCCTGGAGCGCCGCGGCAGCGCGCTCATACTCGACGCGGCGCTCTTCTTCTATCAATCTGCGGACCTCGAGCAGCGGCTCGAGACTGAAGTGAAATGCTGCCATCGCGCTTCCATCACGCACCGGCCTCCCGACGGCAAGCACCTGCGGCCGGTTAACGCACCAACTCCTCGCGTTCGGGACCTACCGAGATGAGTTCGATCGGTACGCCGGCGAGACGTTGGATTCTCTCGACGTAGCTACGCGCTGCCTGCGGAAGCTCCGTGATTCGCCGGGCGCCACGAATCTGCTCGCGCCATCCGTCGACGTACTCGGTTTCGACGGCGCCGTCCGCGCCGTACGCCGTGACGATACCGATGCGCTCGAGTCCGGAGAGCACGTCGAGCTTCGTGAGCGCGATCGCGTCGACGCCGTCGACGCGCACGGCATACCGGGCGGCGACCGCGTCGAACCATCCGCAGCGGCGCGGTCGCCCCGTTACCGTTCCAAACTCGTGACCTTGCTCGCGCAGATATTCGCCTTCGCGATTGTCGAGCTCCGACGGAAACGGGCCCGACCCGACGCGCGTGCAGTAGGCCTTCGCGACGCCGATGACGCGGCCGATTGACTTTGGACCGACGCCCAGGCCCGTGCAGGCGCCGCCGGCGATCGTGCTCGAGCTCGTCACGAACGGATACGTGCCGTAGACGACATCGAGCATCGTGCCCTGCGCACCTTCGGCGAGAACCCGCACCCCGCGCTCCAGACGGTCGTGCAGATACGCCACGCCATCGACCACGTGCGGACGCAAGCGCTGCGCTTCAGGCGCGTCGCTTTCGCAAAACTCGCGAACCGTCAGGCCGACGCGCGACGCGCGATCGGCATACGCAGGCCCAATGCCGCGACCCGTCGTCCCCAAAGCCTGCTCGCGATCCGCCTCTCGGCGCTTGTCCGCGTCGACGTGCTGCGGTAATACGACGTGGGCCCGATCCGATACCGAGACACGCTCGACGTCGACCCCCAGCGCCGCGAGCATCCTAAACTCTTCGAGCAGTGTCCACGGGTTGACGACGCAACCGCCGCCGATGAACAACTCGGCGTGCGGCTGGAGGACGCCTGAAGGCGTCAGCCGGAGGGCAATCGTTCGCCCAGCGACGACGAGCGAATGCCCGGCGTTGTCGCCGCCACCGAACCGCGCGACGACTCCGTACTCGCGTGCGTAAAAGTCGACGACACGACCCTTGCCCTCGTCGCCCCATTGCATGCCCAAAATGACATCGATGCTCATTCCGTTCGGAACTCGAGATCCGACGTGCTGCCCATTGGAATCATCGGAACCTTCTCGAACTGCGTCATGATGAACTCCGCAAAGAGCGCGTTCGGCCAGCCGAAGCTCTGACGCGTAAAGTGTGACGGGTCGTTGACGTCGAACGATTCGTGGAGCAGGTGATCTCCGGGGTCGCTGGCGAGCAGCTCTGCGAGCACGTCTTCTTTCTCCGCTTGCGTCGTCGCCGTCAAGCCTTGCATCACGAGCGCCAGCGGCCAGACCCAGTTGTTTGGCGTGTGGAAGCTGCCGATGCCTCGGGCGTACTTGCCTTGGTAGAACGACGGGTTGTCCTTCGACAGCAAGAACCGGCGCGTATTCAGGTAGTACTGATCGTCGGGCGTCGCGTAGCCGAGATACGGCGCCGAGAGCAGGCTCGGCACGTTGGCATCGTCGGTCAGGATCGCGTGCCCCAGGCCGTCCACTTCGTAGGCGTAAATGTAGCCGTACTTCGGGACATACACCAAGCCATACGTTTGTATTCCGCGCTGCACTTCGGCCCGGAGCGCCAGTGCTTCGTTCGCCTTGATGAGATTATGATAGACACCGCGCTCGATCTCGGCCATGTCGCCGAGCGCGACCACCGCAAACATCTCTGAGGGAATCAAAAAATTGTAGTAGCATGCATCGTCCGACGGCCGGAAGCCCGTCCAAATCATGCCAGTGTACGCGACGGGACGTCCCGTGCCGTTGAAGAGTTCCTTCTCCGTATAGCGGGAGTCGCGCGGATGGTTCTGTTCCCGCTCCATCGTCACGAGCACGTCATCGAGCGCCCGTTGAAAGTCGGCATTGAAGATGCTCCTGTCGCCCGTCGTCTTCCAATAGCTCCATGCGAGCGTCATCGGATACGACAGCGAGTCGAGCTCGAACTTCTGCTCCCAGACTCGATAATCGAGCGTAAAGGCATTTGCATACGGGTCGATCTGGATGTATTTGGCCATGCGCTCGATGATGCCGCGCAAGAGCTGACGCACGGCAGGATCGTCGCGAGCAAAATACAGGTACGGGCGCACCTCTGCGCTTGCATCGCGCAGCCACTCGGCTGGAATATCGCCGGTGATCACGTACGCTGTGCCGTCGGGCGCCTCTTGCACGAGCTTGCCGGTCATGAGGAGTGCCGCTCGAAACATCTGGACGAGGTGAGGATCGGAACTCGTGAAGTTCTGCGCTTCACGTTCCACCGAAGGCAGTTCTATCGAGGACACCGGGCCTACCGTGAGGGCAAGAAGCGCGGCGAGGGCGAGGACCATGTGGACCGCGCGGTCGATCGCCTTACGCAGGAAGCGCACCGTGGGCGTAGAGCGCCGGCAGCTCGCGGTAGCGCCCCTGATAATCGAGACCGTATCCGACCACGTAGACATCCGGCACGTCGAATCCCTTGTAGGCGATGTCGATCTTCGCGCTGCGGCGGTGCGGCCGGTCGAGAAGTACGCAGAGAGCGAGTGACGCCGGCTTGCGCGCACGAAGCGCATTGCGCACGTACTCGATCGTGCGCCCTGTGTCGATCGTGTCCTCGACGAGGACGATGTGACGACCCTCGACGGAGTGCGCCGTGTCCTTTTCGAATCGAATGCCCTGTTCGCTGAACTTCGTCACGGAGATGACGTCGAACTCGGCCGGAATCGACACCGCGCGGGTGAGATCGGCCAAGAACGGGGCTGCCGCGTTGAGGACGCCGACGAGCATCGGAACGCGACCCGCGTAATCCTGTGAGATGCGCTGGCCGAGGTCGCGGACGCGCGCCGCGATCGTCGGTGCGTCGAAGAGCATCTCAGCGCCTTCGACGCCTGACTGCGAAAGGGTCATCGGGCGCTCTTACGACGGGGCCCGGCGCCGTTCCGCTCGGTTACGCGCGAAGGCGAGGAAGCCGCAAGAGCGCGCGCGTTCCGCCGAGCGGTGAACCGGCGAGTAGGAGCACTCCGTCTGCACGCTCTGCAATCGTTCGCGCAATGCGCAATCCGAGGCCGTGTCCGCGCACCGGTCCGGCGCAGCCCGTACCATCGTCGTCGACGATGAGATCGACGCTTTCGCGTCGCTTACCGGCGATTCGAACGATCGCTTGCGTGCGACCGTAGCGTACGGCGTTATCGACGAGGTTGCACGCCGCCTGCATGCAGGCGTCGGGATCCAGCGCTGCAATCGCCTCCCCGCCAACTTCACAGCAGAGCGTGATGCTCCGGGCGCGCGCCGTCGGCTCGAGACACTCGACGGCTGCGCGTGCGATCGCAGCGACGTCGCAACGGCCGGTCGCGAGCGCTGGCGGCGAAAGATCGAGCAGCGAGAACTCCAACATGCCGTCAACCATGCGCCCGAGCCGCAACGTCTCGCGCCGCGCGGTCTCGAGAAAGCGCCGGGCCCCTACGGGATCCGAAGGTTCCTCGAGCACCGTCTCGAGGTAGCCGCGAATCGAGGCAAGCGGCGTACGCAGTTCGTGCCCGACCGCGGCGAGGAAGGCGTAGCGCTCGCGTTCGCGCCTTCCATGTTCCAACGCCAAACCGGCGGCACGCTCGAGCGGAACCTGGCTCCCCTCCCGCAGCGTCCACCAGCCGCCTTCCATGCGGCGCCCGGTCTGCTGCGCAACGCGCGTAACGAGACGCTCGAGCATGAGCCGGCAGTCGCCGTTATTCGGTGGTGCGCCCTCCCTACCCACGTCGAGCATTGCAATGAGAAACCGATCGCTCCCAGGATCGTGTGCGAGCAGATCGCCGCTGCGCACGAGCGTTCTCGCGGCAGCACGCACCGCGCGTGCGGTTGCACGCTCGAGCGCACGCGCAGCGCCACGGCCGGTTCGCCATGCCGTCTCCTCCAGTTCGGGAAGGCGCAAGACGAGGAGCGGGACGTTTCGCTGCGGCAGCGCTTTTGCAATTGCGGCGCACATGGCGTCGCACGTTCGAAGATTACGCGTTGCGGAACTTGTAGCCAAAGCCACGCAGCGTCTCGATGAGTTCCAGCCCGTGGGGCTCTTCAAGCATGCGGCGCAGCCGCCCGACGTGCACGTCGACCGTGCGGGGGTCGCCGCAGAAATCATAGCCCCACGCTTTGTCCAACAACTGCTCGCGGGAGAGCGCGAACCCCGCGTTCGCGGCAAGGATGGAGAGCAGAGTATACTCTTGCGGCCGCAGCGGTACGAGACGGCCGTCCACGCGCGCTTCGCGTGCGCGCTCGTC
>DAHUYK010000022.1 GCA_027315245.1 Vulcanimicrobiota bacterium
CGTATGCGTTTGCCGCGCGGCGGCGATCGTCGGTGGTCGCTGCGCGCTGATCCTTCGTAAGATGATATTGCGCTTGCTCTGGCGAAAAGCATGCGCATGATCCTGGAGACCGAAGCCCTCAACGACGTGCAAGCTGCCGCCGTTCGGCATACGGACGGCCCTTGCTTGATTTTTGCGGGCGCGGGCAGCGGCAAGACGCGCTTCATCACGTATCGCATTGCGTATCTTCTCCAGGAACTCGGCGTCGCGCCGGATCGTATTCTCGCGCTCACGTTTACGAACAAGGCTGCGGGCGAGCTTAAATCCAGACTGCAGCACATCGCGGGAGAGAACGCGCGCGACATCTGGGCTGGAACCTTCCACGCGATGTGCGTGCGTATACTGCGCCGCGACGGTCGCCGCACCGGCGTCGCGCCGAGCTTCGGGATCATCGACGAAGGCGATCAGCGTCAACTCATCAAGGACATTCTCGAGGCGCTCGACTACGACGAGCGCCAAGTCTCAACCGGTGCGTGCCTCCATGCGATCGGGGCGGCGAAGACTGCGATGCTGACGCCCGAGGCCTACCACGAAGCGCAGACGTCGCCCATCGGAGAAAAGTTCGCCAACGTGTACGCCGAGTACCAGCAGCGCCTTGCTGCGTCGAATAGCTTGGACTTTGACGACCTCATACTGCGCACCATCGATCTGCTGCAGACGGACGACGCGGCACGCGAGCGCTACCAGCGCAAGTTTCAGTACGTGCTCGTCGACGAGTATCAAGACGTGAACTTGCCGCAGTACAGGCTCATTTCGATTCTCGGCGAGAAGCACCGCAACGTGACCGTCGTCGGAGACGACGACCAATCGATCTACTCCTGGCGCGGCAGCGACCATCGTATGATCCTGCGCTTCGAGCACGATTTTCCGGGTGCGAAGGTCTTCAAGCTTGAGCAGAACTACCGCAGCAGCCAACGCATCCTCGATGCGGCGAACGCGCTCGTTGCGAACAATCGCTCGCGCTCGCCGAAGCGTCTCTTCACCGAGCGCGGCGAGGGCGAGCCGATCGTCGTCTATCCGGCGGCGACGGAGCGCGACGAAGCGCGATACGTGGTAGAACAGATCAAAAGTTCGGTGCGCGACGGTTCCGCGTACCAAGAGTTCCTCGTGCTTTATCGCACGAACGCGCAATCGCGCGTCTTCGAAGAGGCGATGCTCTCCGACGGCATCCCGTACCGTGTGATCGGCGGCGTCGGGTTCTACGCGCGCTCCGAAATCAAAGACGTTATCGCGTACCTGCGCTATGTGCTCAACCCGTCGGACGCGCTCGCGTTCAAGCGCATCGTCAACGTTCCGCGCCGGGGCATCGGGCAGCAGACGCTAAGCGCGCTTGTCTCGGCTGCGACCGCGGCGTCGATGTCGGTGGGCGAAGCGATCTTCGATAAGGCCGTGCTGCGTACTGCGGTGCCCAAGAAGCTCAAGGAACTCGAACGCTTCGCCGAACTCATCGCTGGGCTGCGCGTGTCAGTCGATCGGATGCCGGTGGCAGACGTACTCGTCGCCGTGCTCGAGCGCTCGGGCTACGTGCGCGAGCTCCAAGCCGAGGAGACGAACGACGCGCGCGCGCGCCTAGAGAACCTCCAAGAGCTTGTCGGCGTTGCGCGCGAATACCAGGGTCTCGACGGCGACGCGACGCTCGCCGGTTTTCTTTCGAACGTCGCGCTCGTCAGCGACGTCGACGCTCTCGACGACCGCGCGTCGTACGTAACGCTCATGACGCTGCACAGCGCAAAGGGCCTGGAGTTTCCAAATGTCTTCCTCACTGGTTTGGAAGAGGGGATCTTCCCGCACTCGCGCACGCAGAACGACGAGCAAGAGATGGAAGAGGAGCGTCGCCTGGCGTACGTCGGCGTCACACGCGCGATGCAGCGTCTCTACCTCACCTTCGCGCAGAGGCGGGCGCTCTTCGGTAACAGCTACGCGTATCCGCGCTCGCGATTTCTCGACGAAATTCCGGGCCTGCAGTTTTTGGAGAGTGAGAGCGTCGCGCTGCCGCGGCCGACGGGGGGACGCTGGCGCGAGGTGGCGATCCACGAGTCCGCAGGTGCCGGCATGCACATGCAGCTTGGCGCGGGCGATCGCGTGCGCCATCCAAAGTGGGGCGAAGGAAGGATCGCAGACGTCGTCGGCGCGGGCGGAGACGGCCTGGTGACGATCGACTTTCCCAACGTCGGGCAGAAGATGCTCATGCTCAAGTACGCTCCGCTGGAGAAGATTTAGCGTCGTTTGATCAACGTTGCCGTTGCGGGCGCTCTCGGCCGCATGGGAACCGCCGCGCGCGCGGCGATCGCTTCGGCGGACGGCATACTGTATGCCGGCGGACTCGTTCGCGCTCTGCCCGAGGGTGCGCAGGAGCGGCTGTACGACGACCTAGCAGCGCTCATCGCGTCTGAAAAGCCCGACGTACTCCTAGACTTGACGACGTATCCCGCGACGGTTGAGATATCGCTCGGCGCGCTGCGCTCGGGCGTGCGCGCCGTCGTTGGCGCAACCGGCTGGAGCGATTTCGACCGCGACACGCTGGCGCGCGAAGCGCAGGAACGTTCGATCGGGGCACTGCTCGTGCCAAACTTCTCGCTTGGCGCCGCGCTCATGCTTCGTTTTGCAGCGCAGGCGGCAGCATTCTTTCCTACGGCGGAGATTGTCGAGCTGCACCACGATGCAAAGAGAGACAAACCGTCGGGAACGTCGCAGCTTACGGCGCGCCGCATCGCCGCTGCTGGTTTTGAAGGAGAGATTCCGATCCACAGCGTGCGTCTGCGTGGGCTCGTCGCCCATCAAGAAGTGCTCTTCGGCGGCGAGGGCGAGACGCTGACGATTCGCCACGACTCGTTGTCGCGCACGTCGTTCGATGCCGGGATGCTCGCTGCGATCCGCGGCGTCATGACCCTCGACCACCTCGTCGTCGGCATCGACGGATTGCTCGCTGCGGAGCCACGGCCATCCGCGTAGCCGTCGTCGGCGCGACGGGCGTCGTCGGCGAGACGATCGTGCGCGTACTCGAGGAACGCCATCTGCCGATCGAGCACCTCGGTGCGTTTGCGTCTCGCCCGCGTCCAGGCGGCGCGCAGTTTAACGGAAGCAGCGTCGACGTGGAGCAGGCGACGCCTGAGCGCCTGCGTGACTTCGACGTCGTCTTCTTCGCCGGTGGTGAAGACGCAAGCGAGGCGTACGTTCCCGCGCTCTTGGCGCGGGGAGCGATCGTCATCGACAACAGCGCCACGTTTCGCCTTCGCGATGGCGTTCCGCTCGTCGTTCCCGAGGTGAACGCCGGCGCGATCGGTGCTGACGACCGCATCTTTCCCGTCGGGAACTGCACGGCGATCATCCTCTGCACGGCGCTGGCGCCGGTGCGTGACGGCGCCGGTCTGCGCAGCGTGCGTGTCGCGACGTATCAAGCAGTGAGCGGTGCCGGGCGCGCGGCGCTCGAAGCGTTCGACCGCGGCGAAGGAGAGGTCGTGCACAATGCCGTTCCGCAGATCGGCGACGTCGATGAGGCAGGCGAGAGCGGCGAAGAGCGCAAGGTGCGCGAAGAGACGCGCAAGATGCTCGGCCTGCCGCGCCTCGACCTGTTTGCAACGTGCGTTCGCGTGCCGGTGCGCACCGCGCACTCGGAAGCGGTCTTTCTCGAAACGGCGCAGCCCACGACGGTGCGCGACCTCGCGGACGCGTTTGAGCGGGCGCCATCGGTCGTCTTTCATCGCGACGGGTTCGCGACGCCGCGCGACGTGGAGGGCACGGACGACGTGCACGTCGCGCGACTCCGCGCGCTCGCCGGGGAGCCGGGGTCGAGCTTCTCGCTGTGGTGCGTGGGCGACCAGTTGCGCAAAGGCGCGGCGACGAACGCGGTGCAGATTCTCGAGCTGCTCCTCGCGAAGGGAACCGTGCGATGATCGCGGTGCTGAAGTTCGGAGGAACGTCGCTGGCGACGGCGGAGCAGCGGGCACTCGCGCGCGAGCGTGTCGCGGAGGCGCGCCGCGACGGCTACAAGGTCGTTGCGGTCGTGTCGGCGATGGGACGTGCGCCAGCACCGTACGCGACCGACTCACTGCTCGAGATGGTGCCGGGACACGCGCGCACGCAGAATGCCGACCTGCTGCTGGCAACGGGTGAGACGATTTCGGCGGCGGTCTTTGCAGCGGAGTTGGAGGCGGACGGCATGCCCGCGATCGCGCTTACGGGAGCGCAGGCGGGTATCGTGACCGATGAGCGCTTCGGCGATGCGACGATTCTGCGTGTCGAGACGCAAGCGCTGCGCGATCTGCTCGAGCGCTGGATCATACCCGTCGTCGCCGGATTTCAAGGCGAGAGCGAGCGCGGCGCGACGGTTACGCTCGGACGCGGTGGGACCGATCTTTCAGCCGTCGCGATTGGACACGCGCTTGGAGCAGAGCGCATCGACGTGTACACGGACGTGAGCGGCGTGATGACCGCGGACCCGCGCAGGGTTCCGCAGGCGCGAACGATCCAAACGGCGACGCTCGAAGAGGTGAGCGAGCTCGCACAGCACGGAGCGAAAGTGATGCACGCCAAAGCGGCCGAGTACGCGCGGCGCACGCAGACGGCGTATCGAATCGCGGGCCTCGCGACGGACTGCGGCACGCTCGTCGACGAGCGCGCCGATCATCACCGCCCCGTCACGGGTGTTGCATTGTCGGGGCGATTGACGTGGTCCCGCGTCATCCGCGGCGACATCGAAAACCCTACGAAGCGCATGGAGACCGAACTCGAGATGTTCCGCCGGCTTGCCGGTGCGGGCGTCTCGATCGATCAAGTCACGATCAACCAGGCCGGGGTTGCCTTCGTGGTCGACGGCGATCGGGGCAATGAGATGCGCGCGTTACTCGGCGATTTGAATCTTGCCGTTCGCGTCCGCGAGGGATGCGCCAAACTCTCGGTCGTCGGAAACGGCATGCGCGAGGAGCCTGGGGTCATCTACGAGCTCGTCTGCGCGCTGGCGGATACGAACGTCGAGATCATCCACTGCACCGACAGCAACGTGACGGTCTCGGTGCTCGTTCCAGCGCAGGACGGGGAGCGAGCCGAGGAGGCGGTGCACCGGCGCTTTCACCTCGACGTCGGGGATCCAGTGGCATGAAACGGCTCGGCACCATTCTCACCGCGATGATTACGCCGTTCGGTTCGGAAGGCGAGCTCGACCTCGGCGAGGCGAAACGGTTGGCGTCGTGGCTCGTCGATCGCGAGAACGACGGGCTCGTCGTCGCGGGATCGACCGGCGAAGGGCAGACGCTCGACGCGCGCGAACGCGGGGCGCTCGTTCGCGCAGTGAAGGATGCCGTCGGCGACCGCGCCGCCGTCGTGGCGAACGCGGGATCGAACGACACGCGCGACTCGGTACGCTGCGTGCGCGAAGTGCAGGAGAGCGGAGCGGACGCGATCCTTGCCGTCGTTCCGTACTACAACAAGCCGCCGCAGAGCGGCATGATCGCGCACTTCGGTGCCATCGCCGACGCGACCGACCTGCCCGTCATCATCTATAACATTCCCGGCCGCACCGGCGTCAACATGCTCCCCGACACGCTGCTCGAACTCGCGCGCCGCAAGAGGAACGTCGCCGGCGTCAAGGAGTCGAGCGGGGATCTCAAGCAGATCGCGACGATCCTGCGCGACCGAGCACAAGGTTTCATCGTCTGGGCCGGCGACGACCATCTGTTCTTGCCGACGCTCGCCCTGGGCGGTGACGGCGTCGTGGGCGTTGCGTCGCACCTCTGCTCGATCGAGTATCGTCGTCTGTTCGACGCATTTCGCGCCGGCGACACAGCGACTGCGGCGCAGATACATGCGTCGCTGCTCGAACTCATCGATGCGCTCTTCGCAGCGACGAGCCCGATTCCGGTGAAGTGGGCGATGGGGCAGATGGGCTTTCGCCCAGGTGCGTGCCGGCTGCCTCTCGACGAGATGCCGCCGGCGCTTGCGCAGCGGCTGCGTCCCCTCCTCGCACCTTTTGGGCCGGCAGCGTCAGCTCCGCCGCCGTGACGTATGTGCTCGGCTGCCGGCTCGACGACATCGACGCGAGCGAGGCAGTGCGGCGTATCGTAACGTACGCGCGTGGCAACGAACCGGCGCAGGTGGTGACGCTCGGGACCGAGATGGTCGTGCACGCGCAGCGCGACGAGCCCTTTCGCGCGACGGTGAACGCAGCGGCGCTTTCGCTCTGCGACACCGTCGGACTGCTGTGGGCGGCGCGGCGCCACGGCGCACGTTTGCGTGCACGCGTGGCCGGCGTGGATCTCGTCGAGCGGCTCTGCGACGCTGCGGCGCGCGAAGGGCTCGGCGTGTACTTTTTCGGCGGCGCGCGAGGCGTTGCCGATGCGGCGGCCGCGCGCTTGCGCGAGCGTTATCCTGCGTTGCTCGTGAGCGGCGCGCGCGACGGCTACTTCGACGAAGCGCAGAGCGTGCAGATTGCATCGGAGATACGCGCTTCCGGTGCGCGGCTGCTGCTCTGCGGGCTGGGGTTTCCGCGTCAGGAGTTCTGGCTTGCATCACATTTGGCCCAGACTCGCTGCGGAGCGGGCATCGGTGTCGGCGGTTCGTTCGACGTGCTCTCGCAGCGCGTGCGCCGCGCGCCGAGCGCGTGGCGGAGCCTTGGACTCGAGTGGCTGTACCGGCTCATTTCTGAGCCGCGCCGCTGGCGCCGGCAACTGGCGCTGCCCGTGTTTGCCGGCTTGGTGATGTGCGAGTTGTTGGGTTTGCGAAAGACGGCGCCACCGTGAGAGCGATGATCCTTGCCGGTGGGCTCTCGACGCGTCTCTACCCGCTCACGAAAACGGTGCCTAAGCCGCTCGTGCCGGTGCTGGGCGAGCCGAACATCGCGCACGTGATCCGCTACCTCAAAGGGTTCGGCATCACGGAGATCGCGACGAACGTCTTCTATTTTGCAGACGACGTCCGCGCGGCGCTCGGCGACGGTTCAGCGTACGGCGTCGCGCTGACGTACCTCGACGAACCGAGCCTGAGCGGCAGCGCCGGCGCGGTGAAGCTCATGGAATCGTTTCTCGCTCAGAGCGATCCCTTCGTCGTCGTCGGCTGCGACGACCTGACGGACCTCGACTTGCCCGAGCAGATTGCGTTGCATCGAGAGCGCAATGCGATCGCGACGATCGGTTTGGTCGAGCGCAATGACGTGCGGGAGTACGGCGTCGTCGTCGTCGCGCAGGACGGCAGGATCGTCGGTTTTCAAGAGAAGCCGCAAGCCGGCGAAGAGCGTAGCAACCTCGTGAACACCGGCATCTACGTCTTCTCGCCGGAGATCTTCACGCGCCTTCCCAGCGGCGAGGTCTACGACTTCGGCAAGCAGGCGTTTCCGGAGCTGCAGCGCGACGAGGCACCGTTCTATGGTTACAAAGCACCGAACGCGTACTGGTGCGACATCGGGACGATCCCCGAGTATCACCGTGTGACCGACGACTTGCTGCGTGGGACGTTTGCGTTGCCGGCGGTCGATCCGAACCACAGGGATCGTACCGCGCACATATCTGCTGACGCTCACATCGAAGGCGCCGTGTGGATCGGCGCAGGAGCGTCGATCGGGCAGGGCGCGCGTATTACCGGGCCCAGCGTCATCGGTGAGCGCGCCGTCGTCGGGGCCAATGCTCGCCTCGAACAGGCTATTCTCTGGCCAAGTGCCCGCATCGGCGAAGGGGCGACGCTGTCGCGAAGCATCGTGGGAAGCGCGTTTGCCGTCGCCGCGGGCGAGAGGGTGGCAGATGCCGTTCTCGCGGCGGACGCCGATGTTGGGAAGGTCACCACCTAGCGACGGGAGTCGGAATCGAGTGTTATCGGAATCAAGTGTTAGGGGAGTTCGGAGCGCGACATGGGCTCGCGATTTCCAAGACGAGCGGCGGACGCAACCTCGACGCGCTCGAGACGGGCTCCGACGTCGCTCTCGGGAATTTCCAGTCCTTGTTCAGCGAGATCTTCGAGGCAGAGGTGTATTGCATCGCGCGCCTTTTCAAGCGCCTCATCGAGGCTGTCTCCCTCGGTGACAACGCCGGGGAGGGCCGGGACGACGGCGGTAAAGCCAATCTCGGAATCGGGCTCCAGGACAACGGCGAAGCTTCGGCGGAGGTCCATTCGTCAATGAGATTGCTCCTCGGGCAATCAAAATCCGCCCAAGCGCGGGTGGCGGACTTCAGTGGGCCGCGCACGTTCGTGCGCGGAAAGCGGTAGTGGGACGAAGCATGGAGGTCGTGCCGATTTCCGGGGGAAAGCTGCGAAGCAGCGTAGCGTGAGGCATTTATATCACGCTGCCTTGCGCAATGCAACAGGTTTGCCATCGCGATTGCCGAGCAGCGTTTGATGCACTTGTGCGAGCAACGTGTAGCCATTAGAGCGGCGCCAATGTTCTTTGCGGCGCACCAACAGCGCCCACACGAGGTACGTGGCAGACTCGGGCTGTCGAAGACGTTTGCACACGTTGCTGCGAGAGCGGACGACGTCGAAGTTCGATTCGATGATGTTCGTCGTTCGCAAATGCTTCCAGTGCGCTTTCGGAAAGGCGAAGAAGGCCGTCATTCGTGCGATGTCGTCGCGAAGGCAGGCAGCGGCCTTGGGGTATTTCCGGTGTAGCTCGCGAGCGAGCTTCTCGATCAGCCGTTCAGCTTGCGATCGGTTCTCGGCCCGCATGATCTCCAGCAGCCTGGCGTGAATCGCTGGGCGGTGTTTCTCGGGCAGCTTATCCTCGACGTTGCGCATCTTATGCAGCCAGCAGCGCTGCTGTTTCGCCCGCGGGAAAGCGGCTGAAAAGGCCTTCCAAATGCCTTGCGCGCCGTCGGCAATGAGCAAGGCGAGGTTCTTGACGCCGCGATCGCGCAAGCTCTCGAACGACGGTCCAGCTCTCCGCGCTCTCTCCAAACGCGTCTTCCAGCGCCAGGAGGTCCTTGTCTCCATTGACGTCGACGCCGATGACGGCGAGCATGACTCGCCGTTCGTCTTCAGCGCCGGCGTCGAGGTAAACGCCGTCGGCCCATACGTACACGTACTCGTCGGTGATCGAGCGTCCCGACCACGCGCGGTACTCGTCGAGGAACTGCTTGTTGATGCGCGAGACGGTCGAGGGCGAGAGCGGCGTGGTTTCGCCCAGCAACGCTCGCAGCGATGGCTCGAAATCGCGCGTCGACAGGCCTTGTAACCACAGCTCGTGCATCGTCACGTCGAGTTCGGGAAAGCGTCGCTTATACGGCGGCAAGATCTCCGAGGCGAACGGCACATCGCTCTCGCGCACGCGCGGCCGGCGGATCCTCACCGGCGTGCTGCCGTAGCTGATCGTCCGCTGCTCCTCATAGCCGTCTCGGTAACCCGCCGTACTCTTGCCCGCAATGCCGGCGATACGGCCGAGAAACTCGTCGGCTTCGGCAATGAGGGCGGCTTGGATGATCTCGCTGACCTTGCGTCGGCAGATCTCGTCAAGAATAGATATACGTGTAGCGCGATCGGGAATTGCAGGCGTTGGAACCGCCCGGAGGCGAACCTTCTTCATGGCGTAGTCTCCTTAGAATGTCGAAGTTTTTAAGGGACTACGCTGCTTCGTTAGCCGTCACCCCCGGAGATCGGGGCGACCTCGGCTCGCCGCAGTCCCCATCGTTCCGCCAGCCGCAATAGCATTTCGTTGCCCATGCTTCAGTAGCATATCACAAATCTGGTGATATCCACCCTTGCCATGAGCCCGCGTCTGCGTGAAGGGTGTAGCGTGTGGGTTCGTCTGCTCGATACGCTCTTTCCGCCACAGTGCGCGGCTTGCGGTAGTATCGGCAGCGGCTTCTGCGATGCCTGCGCGCAAGCCGGGCCCGCGCTCGTAGAATGCCGGCGCGATCTCGTCGTACGGGGCCTGGGTGAGTATCGCGGTGGGCTTCGCGCCGCCGTGCTCGCACTCAAGGGCGGGCGTCGCGACGTTGCTGCTGCACTTGGAGCGCACCTTGCCCGCGCGTTGCGCGCGGGGGATGCCATCGTGCCCGTACCGACGACGCCGGCGCGCAGGCGGATTCGCGGCATGGACGGCGTCGTCGCCATGGGGCGCGCGGCTGCCGGCGAGTCGGGTGCTTGCATATTGGAGGTCTTGCGGCAGTCAGCACGCGACGCGCAGCGGGGCCGGTCGCGAGACGCGCGACTGCGCGCCCGCGGCCGCTTTCTCTGCGACGACCGCTTTGCAGGCGAGACGCTCATCTTGCTCGACGACGTCTGCACGACAGGCGCAACGCTCGTGGATTGCGCGAACCTGCTTCGTTCTCGCGGTGCCGTCGTGCGAGAGGCGGTGGTCGCGGCGATCGCGCCGAATGAGCATGGCCCGTGATCTCCACCCTGGATCGCCTCTTTCTCGAGCGTGCGAACGAGCTTGCCGCGCGCGGCCTCGGCAACACGTCGCCGAATCCGCCCGTCGGAGCCGTCGTCGTGCGCGGAGATGCCGTACTCGCGGAGGGCTATCATCACCGCGCCGGCGAGCCGCACGCCGAACCGAACGCGCTCGCGGCTGCAGGGGATGCGCGGGGCGCGACGCTCTACGTCTCGCTCGAACCATGCGCGCACGTGGGGCGGACGCCGCCCTGCACCGATACCATTCTACGTGCCGGTATCGCACGCGTTGTCGTTGGCGCTGCTGATCCCACGCGCTTCGGCGGAGGAGCGGCCATGCTGCGTGAATCGGGCGTCACCGTCGAGCTTGCCGGCGAAGCTCGTGCCCGCGAACTCGTCGAGATCTTCGCGCACGGCATCGAGAGCGACCGGGCGTACGTGGCGCTGAAGATGGCGGCATCCATCGACGGCTACGTCGCGTCAAAGCCCGGCGTCACGCAGTGGGTAACGTGTGACGAGACGCGCCTCTTCGTGCGGTCGCTGCGCGCGACGTACGACGGCGTACTCGTAGGGGCAGGTACGGTGCGCGTCGACGATCCCCAGCTCACGATCCGGCCTCCGGCGAACGGGCTGCGCGAACGCGTGCGCATCGTCGCCTGCGAGCGCGAACCCGTGGAAGAGAAGCGGCGCATCTTCACGCCGGTGCCCGGCTACGCACGCACGATCGTCTTGGCGCCGGCCGGTGCGCGTGCTCGGTTCGCCGCGCTGGAGCGTGTTGCGGACGTCCTCTACGTCGGCAACGGCGACGCCATGGAACTCGATCTCGCCGCCGCGCTGCAGGCGCTGCGCGCGCATAACGTTTTCAGCGTGCTTTGCGAAGGGGGCCCGACCCTCGCGGGGCGGCTCGTCGCGCAAGGATTAGTTGACCGGCTTTCGTGGATCGTTGCTCCGCTGCTGCTGCACGGACCGAACGCCGTTGCGGCGCTCGCGCCGGGCGCATCGAATGCGATGCCGCGCGTACTGCGCGTCGAGCGGTGCGAGATGATTGGGAGCGATGCCGTGATCACCGGGAGGTTCGCCGATGTTTAGCGGCATCGTCATGCGTCGCGGCACGATTGTCGCGGTCGAGCGTGACCGAGGTGGAGTGCGTCTGCGCATCGCGCGCGAGCCCGACGATATCGAGCATGCGACAATCGGTGATTCGATTGCTATCGACGGCGCCTGCCTCACCGTCACGCGCGTCGACGGAGAAGAGCTCACATTCGATGTTGTCCCAGAGACGCTCACGCGCACGTCGCTTGCGCAGCGTGCCGCAGGCGACGTTGTGAACCTCGAATACGCGCTGCGCGTCGGCGATCGCGTCGGGGGCCATTTCGTGTACGGACACGTCGACGCGACGGCACGCATCCTTAGCGTCGTGGACGAAGGACAGGGGCGGCGCATGTGCATCGAGCGGCCGCAGGAACTTGCGTTCGCGCTCGTCGAGAAGGCCTTCGTCGCGCTCGACGGCGTGAGCCTTACGATCGCGTCGGTCGACGATGCGTCGCTCGCGGTTGCGCTCGTTCCCGAAACGCTCGCGCGAACTCACTTTGCCGCGAGACGAGCGGGCGAGCGCGTGAACGTGGAAATCGACCCGCTCGCGCGCTACGCGCGCGGTGCGCTCGACGCGCTGCGCTCGTGACACCGCGCCGCCGCGTCGCCGTGCTCGTTGAGCCGCGCCGCATCGAGCTGCGCGACGAAGAAGAGCGCGCGCCGAGCGCCGGCGCGATACTCGTGCGCGTTCGCGCCGCGCTCACCGACGGAACGGACCTCAAGACGTATCGCCGCGGCCATCCGCACATGCCGATGCCGACGCGCTTCGGGCACGAGTACTGCGGCGACGTCGTTGCGGTCGGAGCAGGCGTGACGCGCTTTTCGGCGGGCGATGCGATGATGTGCGTGCACACCGCACCGTGCATGCGATGCTTCTGGTGCCGTCACGGGGAAGAAGAGCTCTGCGAGCGCATCATGGAGACAATGCTCTTGGGTGCCTACGCGGATACGATCGAGGTTCCCGCAGCCGTCGTCGCGATGAACGCCTTCCCGAAGCCCGCGACGCTATCGTACGTCGAGGGCGCGTTTCTCGAGCCGCTCGCTTGCGTCGTGCACTCCGTCGAGCGCCTCGGACCTGTTACGGAAGCGGTCATTGTCGGTGACGGGGCTTTTGGCGTACTCCACGCACTCGTGCTGCGTAATCGCGGCGTCGGCGTGACGCTCATCGGCAGACGCGATCAGCGGTTGACGCTCGCACGCGCGTACGGATTGACCGCGATCGACGCACGTGACGGCGACGCGCGCGAAGCGGTGCTCGAGCGGACCGCGGGGCGCGGCGCTGAGAGCGTCGTCGAGTGCACCGGAGCGCAGAGCGCATGGGAGTGGGCGCCGTCGCTCGCGCGACGGGGCGGAACGGTGTCGTTCTTCGGTGGATTGCCGGCGGGAACGCACGTGAGCTTCGACGCGCAGCGCCTGCACTACGACGAGGTGTGCGTGCGCAGCCCGTTTCATTTTACGCCCAAGGCGGTGCGCTCTGCTTACGAGCTACTCTGCAGCGCAGCGATCGACGTGCGTCCGCTCGTCACCCATACCTATCCGCTGGCGGACATCGCTGCGGCGTTCGCACGGCTGGATTCGGGGGACGGGATGAAGGCGTGCATCGAGCCATGAAGGCTGCCGTGCTCTACGATGTGGGCGACATTCGCGTCGAAGAGCGTCCCGTGCCGGCGCCGCGTACGGGCGAGATGCTCGTGCGCACGCGCGCGTGCGGCATCTGCAGCGGCGACGTCATGGGATGGTACGTGCGCCGCAAAGCGCCGTTCGTCTTCGGACACGAACCCGCCGGCATCGTCGCAGCGATCGGCGACGGCGAGGCGCCGCGCGACGACGACGGCGTCGCGTTCGCCCCCGGCGACGCGGTGTTCGTGCACCATCACGCGCCGTGTTTTGCGTGTGAGGCCTGCGCGCGCGCCGAGTTCGTACAATGCGAACGCTGGCGCAGCAGTGCGATCGACCCAGGCGGCATGGCCGAGTACTTTCGCGTTCCGCGTGAGAACGTGCGCGACACGCTGCGTTTGCCCCCAGGAATGACGTTCGAGGACGCGTCGCTCGTCGAACCACTCGCGTGCGTCGTGAAGTCACTGCGGCGCAGCGGCCTTACGGGAAGAGACCACGTGCTCGTCATCGGCGTGGGCATCATGGGTCAACTGCACGTACTCGCTGCGGGCGCGCTCGGGGCGCGGGTAAGCGCAAGCGACTTCAACGCCGCGAGGCGCGCGCTCGCGGAGCGCAATGGTGCGGCGACGTTCGATCCGCACGACGTCGAGGAGGGGGCGGACGTCGTCATCTGCGGTCCCGGGACGCCCGATGCGGTTGCTGCGGCGCTGCGCGCGGTGCGACCTGGCGGAACGGTCGTCATGTTCACGCCGTTCGATCCCGCGATGCCGCTCGTCGTCGACGCCGAGCGATTCTACTTCAAGGATCTGCGCCTGATCGCGAGCTACTCCTGTGGTCCGGACGACACGCGTGAGGCGCTCGCGCTCATCGCGCGCGGCATCGTGTCGGCCGACAGAGCTGGCGTCGAACGATTTGCGCTGCGCGACGTTGCGGCCGCCCATCTGGCACTCGCGCAGGCGCGGATCGTGAAGCCGGTCGTCGTCTTCGACTTGCAGCCGTGACGCGCAAGATGCGAGAATAGCACGATGATACGCGCTTTGCTCGTGACGATCGCGACGCTTCCCTTGTTTGCCTCGTGCGCCGCGCCGCCCCTCGCGTCGGCGCCGACGCCTGCGAACGTCGGGTCGCCTGCATTGCTCGCGCTGCTGCGCGGCCGCATTAAGCACGTCTTCATCATCTATCAGGAGAACCGGTCCTTCGACTCGTACTTCGGCTCGTTTCCCGGCGCGCAGAATCTCGCGTCGCCGCTCGCCCAAACGCACGGCTTTCGGCAGTACGATCCAATCGATCACCGGTGGATCGAACCGTTCCGTATCACGTCGCCGGACACGTCGGATTCGGACCACGCGCGCGCAGCGCTCATCGCGAAGACCGATGACGGACGCATGGACCGTTTCATCGCGGCCGAGGAGCAAACCAGGCTGCGATACGGGCAGACCCGGCAGGCTGCCGACCGCGGCGGCGTGCTGACGATGGCGTATGAAGACTGCGACATGATTCCGTACTATTGGAAATGGGCGCACGCCTTTGCGCTCTTCGATCACTTCTTCCAAGCGATGCAAGGGCCGTCGACGCCGGGAAACATCGAGATCATCGCAGCGCAGACCGGCTTGACGCAGCTCGAGGAGCACCCGTCGGAGCGCGTTGCCTCGGTGCATCCGGAGCGCGGCGAGCCGGTGGTCGACGATCTCGATCCCGCGTTCGGTCCCTACGGGTCGGGTTCACATCCCCGTCGCGTGCAGTACGATCAGACGTATGCAACCGTGCTCCTGACGCTCGCGGGAAAGCAGGCAGTGCACGCGCGCATCGACGCGCACGATATTCACGCCGACGTGGCGGAGCTCGAGCGCGGCGGGAGAGCCGCGATTCCTTGGGACTGGTATCAGGCAGGCTACACCGCAGCGGCGGTTCACGGACGCTCCGATGCGTACGTGACGCATCACAACGCCGTGCAATACTTCGGCTACCTCCGCGAGAATCCGTACTTCTGGCAAGGCGTCCACGGCTTACGCAATCTGCTGCCGGCGATTCGCGAGGGGCGTCTTGGGACCG
>DAHUYK010000053.1 GCA_027315245.1 Vulcanimicrobiota bacterium
CATGCCTCGCACGCACGCATCGCGTCGTGCGTCCCGACCTTCGCGGCACTGGCGCATCCGGTGTGACGGACGGTCCATATCTCATGGAATCGCTTGCCGCCGACGTTGCCGTGGTCCTCGACGCGCTCGGCGCGGAGCGTGCGAGCATTGCGGGTCACTCGCTCGGGGGCTACGTCGCGCTCGCGTTCGCGCGCATGTTCACCGAACGCGTCGAGCGGCTCGCGCTCGTCTGCAGCCGGCTTGCAGCCGATACGCCGGAGGAAGCACGCCGCCGGGAAGCGATGGCGCAGCGATTGGAACGCGGCGACGCGGACGCGCTCGTGCAGACGTACCTGCCGCGCCTGCTTTCGCCGGAGTCAAAAAGCGCGTATCCGGAAACTTCCGCGCGTGTCGAAGAGATCATGCGGCACGTCGATTCACGCGGCGCAGCCGCGCTTTTGCGGGGTATGGCGCTGCGCAGCGCGTCCGACGACGTCGCACCCGATCTCCGAATGCCGGTGCTCGTCATCGCGGGCGGACAGGACGCGGTCGTGCCGCTCGACGAGTCGCGCCGCATCGCGCAAGCGTTTCCTTTGGGAACGCTTGCGATCGCGACGCGCAGCGGTCACGTTCCGATGCTCGAGGAGCCTGCGCGAACGATCGCGGCGCTCGAGGAGTGGATGGGCAGTACGGCTCCCGCGAGTGCAAGCGGGTCGTAATCGCCCGGTTGCACATCTTCTGCAAAGGCGCTTCGCCGGGAGGCACGCAGCGCGTCGAGCGCCTCGGGAAGCGCGAACTGTTCGCCGCCGGATCCGGCGACGAAACGTCCGCCCCGCACCTCGCCGCGCGATTCCATACGCCGCAGCACGATGAGCAGCTCTCGCCAGGGCGGCGCAAGCGACTCGCGCGCCGTCATGTCTCGGCAGAGAACGCCGTAACGCGCCAAGAGCCGGCGCGCGAAGCTCTCGGCGTCGATCGCGTCGCGCGAGGAGCGCAGCAAGGTCCATCGGCCGCTCGAGGAGCGCGGTCGAGCGCGCAGGCCCTTCTCGCCGAGCCGCCGCTTCGCGTCGACGAGCGAGCGAAGCGCATCGAACCCGTCGGCGCTGACGCAGCCAGCGGCGACGAGTTGCCACAGCGCCTCCTCGACCTCGGCCGGGAGGCGTTTCGTGCTGCGCAGGATGTCGGCAAAGAACGGCGCTCCCCGTGTGTCGATCTCGGCGAGCACCTCCCGCGCCGCCGGTGAGAGCGCGCCTTCGCCGGCGGCTCCGCTGCGCGTCACGAGCTCGCCGGCGCTTTCACGCAAGAAGAGCGCGATCGGTGCGAGCTTCGTGGGGCGCACGCGCCGTCGGTCGCCGGCCTCCGCGTTCTCGAGCGCCGGATGCGGTGAGAGCCGCCCCCACATGACGTCGCCGGAGTAGCAGAGCCGGTCGAGGTACTCCGGCTTGTAGCCAGCGATGCGCGCGGGAAGTATCTGCGTCTCCCAAGCAGCCGCCGGTGCTTCGTAGCCTTCGAGCTGACGCACGACGGCGAGCGTACCGTCGATGCCGTGCAAGCGCGCCGAAGGTGCGACGTGCTGCCAGTGATAGAGAAACCGCGCGTACTCAGCGAGCGTGACCGGCTCGATCTCACGGCGTAAGCGTCCGATGGTTTGGCGATGAACTCTCGCCAACACCCTCCTGTTGCACCACTCCTCGCGCGATTTCGTCCCTGCCTTCGTCGGCTCGGAGCTCGCGTAACCGAGTACGCTTCGCCCGCTCGCCTCCTCGGCATGAACGAAATCGTCGCTCCGGAACTTTCCACGCAGGACTTGGCCTTGCGCTTCGAGTTCCAAGAAGGCGCCGTGCACACGTTCGTCCGCGAGCCCGAGACGCGTTGCAAGCTCCTCGACGGTAACCGGGCCGCTGCACTCGAGCCACCCGCGCGCGATCTCCGTCACGGCCGACGCGTCCGGCTCGCCGGCACTCTGCGGGTAGGCTCGCTGTGCCGTCTCGAGGCGCTCGGCGCAGACCCAGAACGCGCTGCCGCCGAACGAGAGCGTCATCGCACGGCGCTCGTTCGCGAGCGATTCGAACCACTGCGTCCACAGCGGGACCGGCGGCAGCACCACGAGCGTGCTGAGCGCGTCATGCAGCTCGTCGGCATCGCGCACGAGTGGCCACACGTCCCGCGCGACCTCATCGATGGCCGCCGGATCGAGCAAAGCGGCGCTTTCGTTCTCCGGAAGCGCTCGGCGCAGCGTGACGGCGCGAGCGCGACGCTCTTCGAGCGGCGCGTCGTCGAGAAAAGCGTAGGGGTTAGCATTGAGCACTTCGTGCGAGAACGGTGACGGTTCCGGGGTGTCGATCGCATGCGTCCGTATCTCCCCGGTCTCGAGTGCACGCAGGATATCGAGCAAGCCGTCGAGGTCCATCGCTTCACGCAGGCAGTTGTCGATCGTTTCACGGACGAGGACGTGATCGGGAATGCGGATCGGTCCGGTGAGGTTCTCGGCACATGCAGCTTGATCCGGAAACGTGGCTGCCAGGAGATCGTCGGCGCGCATGCGCAGAATCTGCGGCGGCACCTTGCGTCCAGCGCGCCGGCGAAGGATCGCGAGCGATCGCGTTGCGTTCCAGCGCCATCGCGCGGCGAACATGGGAGCGGGAAGCATCGCCTGCGTCAGCACGTCCTGCGCGCTTGCCGACTTCACGAACTCGAAGACGGCGTCGAGCGGAAAGGCGTGCTGATCGGTGAGTGAGAGCAAGAACCCGTTGTCGGTTGCGGCGGCTTGCAGCTCGATGTTGAACGAGCGGCAGAAGCGCTTTCGCAGCGCCAGCCCCCATGCCCGATTGATGCGTGCGCCAAAGGGCGCGTGCACGACGAGCTGCATGCCGCCGGCCTCGTCGAAGAAGCGCTCTGCCACGATGGTGGTCGTCGTCGGTGTGACGCCGAGCGCGGCGCGGCCCGCGCGCGCATAGGCGACGGCCTGGCGCGCACCGGCGCCGTCGAGACCACACTCGTTCACGAGCAGCGCGCACGCTTCGTCTGCATCGCCTTGGGCGATCTGCTCGCGCAAGGCGGAGACCTCGCGAGAGAGCTCGATCGTTCGGCCGAGCCCTTCGCCGTTCCAGAAGGGGATCGACGGCGGCGCTCCGTGCGCGTCCTCGACGCGGACGACGCCCGTCTCGATCTTGCGCACCCGCCATGAGTTCGTGCCGAGGAGAAAGACGTCGCCTGCCATCGATTCGATCGCAAAATCCTCGTCGAGGGTTCCGATCGTCTGCCCTTCGGGTTCGACGACGACGGTGTAGTTGGCGTTCTCCGGAATGGCGCCGCCGCAGGTGATTGCCGCGAGCCGCGCGCCACGTCGAGGCCGCAGGTACCCGTTGACGCGATCGTAGTGCAGATAGGTCCCGCTGCGCCCCCGAGAAGTTGCGACGCCATCGGTCAGCATCACGAGCACGCGTTCGAAGTCCTCGCGCGTGAGGTCGCGGTACGAGTACGTCTGGCGAACAAGCGCGTAGAGCGCGTCCGCGTGCCACTCGCCTTCGGCACACGCCGCCACGATCTGCTGGGCGAGAATGTCGAGCGGCGCACGCGGAATCGTCAATGCGTCCATCGCGCCGCCGCGCAGCGCTCGTACGAGTGCCGCGCACTCAATGAGTTCATCGCGCGTCGTCGCGAAGAGGGCGCCTTTCGGTTTCGCTCCGATCCAGTGCCCTGAGCGCCCGATGCGCTGCAGTGCGACGGCGATCGAGCGCGGTGTGCCCAGTTGCACGACGAGATCGACGGTACCGATGTCGATGCCGAGTTCGAGCGACGCGGTAGCGACCACTGCGCGCAGTTCGCCGCTCTTCAGACGCCGCTCGGCCTCGAAGCGCGCGTCGCGTGAGAGGCTGCCGTGATGTGGCAACAGCACGCCCTCGCCGAGGCGCTCCGTGAGCGCGAACGCAGCGCGTTCGCTCATGCGCCGGGTTGGGACGAAGACGAGCGTTGTCCGGTGTGAGCGAATGAGATCGGCGACACGATCATACGTTTCGTCCCACATCGACGTGCTCGCGACGGCTCCGAGTTCGTCGTTTGGCACCTCGACGCGCAGTTCCATCGCGCGCCTGCTGCCGACGTCCACGATCTCGGCGGCAGCGCTCAAGAAGCGTGCGACGGGCTCGAGTGGGCGGATTGTGGCGGAGAGACCGATGCGCTGCGGCGTACGCCCGCTTTCGCGCTCGACGAGCGCGTCGAGCCGTGCGAGCGTCAACGCGAGGTGAGCGCCGCGCTTGTCGCCGGCCATCGCATGAATCTCGTCGACGATGACGGTCGTCACGCTGCCGAAAAGCGCACGCGAGCGACGAGCCGTGAGCAGAATGAAAAGCGACTCCGGCGTCGTCACGAGCACGTGCGGCGGGCGGCGAAGCATGCGGGCACGCTCCACCGGGGTCGTGTCGCCGGTGCGCACGGCCGTACGGATCGTTTCAAGGGCGATGCCGCGTTCGACGGCGCGCAGCGTCAGTTCGTGCAGGGGTACTTCGAGATTCTTGCGCACGTCGTTCGAGAGCGCTTTGAGCGGCGAGACGTAAACGACGAGCGTCGCATCAGGGAGTTCGGCGCGTTCGGCGCGCCGGACGAGGTCGTCAAGGCAGATCGAGAAGGCGGCGAGCGTCTTGCCCGAACCCGTGGGCGCGCAGACGAGCACGTCTCTGCCGGCCGCGATGAGCGGCCAGCCGCGCCGTTGCGGTTCCGTCGGCTCGGTGAAGCGCTCTGCGAACCACTGCGCGACGAGTGGATGGAATGCGCCGGCCGGGTTCATCGAACAGACATTCGGTCTGCTAGCGCCCGGTACCCGGTCGCGACGGAGGCGAGGCTATCGATTCGCCCGTCGCGCAGCATTGCAGCGAACTCCTCGAGCGTCGCGAACTCGACCTCGAGGTGCTCGGTCAGGTCGGGCTGCGGCTCTGCTACCTTGCGTGCATTCGTCGCCGTAAAGATGTAGGCTCGGCCATCGGAACGTACGGCTTCAGCGGCGTAGCTGGCGAGCGGCCGGATTCTCTGCGCCTCGTAGCCCGTCTCCTCGAGCAGTTCTCGCGCGGCGCACGTCTCCGGGTCTTCGCCGGGTTCGAGCATTCCTGCGGGAAGCTCGAGGGAGAGCGTATCGGAGCCATACCTGTACTGCCGGACTAAAATGACGCGTTCGTCGGTCGTCAACGCGAAGATCATGACGAAGCCGGCCGACTCGCGCACGAAGTACTCGGGCACGACCGTACCGTTTGGCAACTCGACGGTATCTTGCCGGATTCGAAGGAAGGGAGAATCGATGACGAGGCGCGATGCGATGCGGCGCCACCGCGGCTTTTCCACCCCGCGTCAATTTGCACGCTGGGGTCTCCGATTCCGCGTCGAAAAGCACGGCGGATGAGCGAGCGTGTCGTCGTTGTGGGCGGCGGAAACATGGGTGCGGGCATCGCTCGCGCAGCGGTGGAGAGCGGCTACGGCGTCACGCTCGTCGAACCTGAGGCAGGCGCGCGCGAACGAGCCGCAGCCCGCGCGCCCGGTGCGACGCTCGCTGCCGACATTCCCGAGAGCGATGGCATTATGCTGGCGATCGAGGCGGTCCCGGAGCGCCTCGATCTCAAAACGGCGGTCTTCGCAGCTCTCGCGCAGCGCCTACCCGGCGCCGTCTTGGCGACGAACACATCCTCGCTCTCCGTGACGGAGATCGCGAAACGGGTCGTGCATCCGGAGCGCATCGTCGGCATGCACTTCTTCAATCCGCCGGAGAAAATGAAACTCGTCGAGATCGTTCGTGCGGCCGAGAGTGGCGAACGTGCGATCGCGCTCGCCCGCGCATTCGTCGAGCGTCTCGGCAAGACGGCGGTCGTCACCGCAGATACGCCGGGTTTTATCGTCAACCGCGTTGCGCGCCCGTTCTACCTTCAATCGCTTCGTGCGCTCGCAGCAGGCGTTGCGGACGTCGTGCATCTCGACGCGCTCGCGCGCGGCGCCGGATTTCGCATGGGCCCCTTCGAACTCATGGACTTCATCGGGCTCGACGTGAACCTTGCGACGACCGAGTCGGTGTACGAGCGGACGAACGAGCAGCGCTTCGAGCCGCTTGCGATGCAGCGCGCCCTCGTTGAACAAGGGCGGCTCGGACGAAAATCCGGCAGCGGCTTCTACGCGTACGACGGCGAACGGCCGCGTCTCGACCTGCGCACGGCACCGGCGGCTTCAGCGGGCGCGCAAGAACGCATCGTCGTGATCGGTTCACAGGGTTTGGCCGATGAGTTGAGCGACGCGCTCGAGGCGCATTTTGCGCCGGTGACGCGCCTGTTCGGTGACGACGACCTTGAGAGCGCCGCATGCGATGCGACGATCGTCATCGACGTGGGCGACGGCGAGAGCGATCGAGCCGGCGTCCTTACGCGGCTCGATGCGCAGCTCGGGCCCGAGTGCGCGCTCTTCGTCGACGCTTATGCAACCGACGTCAAGGCGTGTGCGCAACGGCTGCGGCATCCCGAGCGCCTGGTGGGATACGGTATCCTCGCCTCGCTGGAAGATCAAGATGGGATCGAACTCGTAGCGCAGTCTGCGGCATCCGGCGACACACTCGATCTCGCGCAGGAGATGTTCGAGGCGACGGGCCACGGCGTCGTGCAGGTCGCGCCTGTGCCGGGGCTCTTCCTGGGGCGCACCATCGGCTCCATCGTCAACGAAGCCGTGACGGTCGTCGAGTCGGGCATCGCGAGCGCGGACGACGTCGATCTCGCCATGCGTCTGGGAACCAGCTATCCGCGTGGACCGATCGCCTGGGGCAGGGATATCGGCGGCCGCCGCATTGCGCGGATTCTCAACCGCGTCGCACAGCGCGACGGTGAAGCCTTCGCGCCGCATCGAGCGCTATGGGTTCTCGATATGGACGACAAAGACGGCGCTCCGGACGTCTCTGCTTCCGTGTCTTGGCTGCCGAATAGCGGCGTGTAGCGTTTGCTAGGGGTAGGAGAGTGTTACGACGCCGTACGTCCAGTTCAGCGTGCAGAGAGAGACGGTCGGGCCGCCGCCGACGACGTAGAAGAACGTATAGTACGTGTTGGCGGTGAGCGCATTACCGTTCGTACTCGAAAAGACCGCCTGCCCGTAGGGCTGGCCGTTCACGGTGACGTTCGTCGACGCCGGAGCAGAGAGCGTCGAGCCGCTGATCGTGGTTGACCCAGGGCATCCCGAAGGTGCCGCGTTCGCGTAGATCGTTCCGTTGTAGGCGCTGCCCCGGTACTGCGCGTTCACGGTTGCGGTCGTTACGACCGGATTCGTCGTCGGCGTCGGCGTGGGCGTGGGCCTAGGGGTTGGCGCGCTCACGCCTTTGCACGCGCTTATTGCCAGCGCAAGAAGACCGACAGCAAGAATCGACCGTTTCGGCATAGGGCGACCTAGTTCGTCGCCCAGGCAAGGTGCTCCGCTTCCGTCGCAGAGCCCCACAGGCTCCGTGCTGCTTACTCGATGGTGAGGGCGAGCTTACCATCCGCGAGGCCGCGGCGAGGTTCGCGGGCGATGCGGCCGGTGAGGAGGGCTTTCATCGCATCGATGCTGCGTTGAGAAAGAGCGATGCTTGGAGATATGAAAGCGTGCTCTCGGCGCCCCTGTTCGGATTCAGCCCGTCTTGCGTCACGCCGTCGTGACAGCCGCCGTCCGATTCGACGACGACGATTTCTTGCGTATTGCGTCCGTGGTACCAGTCGTAGGCGACCGCAGCGCGATCGAAAAAGCTTCGATTTTCGGTGTAGGCGAGCGCCGCGAGATACGCATCGACCATCGCGGCTGCTTCCAACGGCTGCTGGTCGAAGATCCGGCGCGTTCCCCCGCGCGCGTACCAGTTGGGAGCTCCGATGGGGACGAACGTGCGATGCGGCTGCGTAATCGAACCGAGAAACCGCAGCGCGGCCATTCCGGCTTCGCCGAAACGCGGTTCGTGCAGCGCAACCGACGCGCGCAGCATCGCTTCAGGAAGGCGTGCGTTGTCGTACGTGAGCGCGTCCTCCCACCACATCCATTGAGGCGCGGCGTTGCGGTCGAGCTCGAACTGCATCGCCGCAGCCATGGCGTAGAGCGTTTCGCGCGCCCACATTCGCACGGTTTCCGCGCGTTCGTCGCTTCGGCGAGCGGCAGGCGGCAGCGGCGCTGCGACCGTTGGGCTCGCAAGCGCGCAGAGGCCGAGCATTGCAAACGCGCGCGCATGCGGCGTCGTCAGCGCGCCGACGGCGTGCGCGAGGTTCTCGAGCTGCGACCATGCGGCTTCCTGCCACGACGCTTCCGGGGCGCACACAGCAGTGACGCCGAGTGCCCAGATGAGTCGCCCAATCGCTTCGGGTGACGCCGATTCGTCGATGAACGCACCGTAGCGATCCATGTGGTGATGGTACTGCGGAGCCTGTTCCGACGCGTCTGCGATGAATGCGAACGCTGTTTCGCCGAGTTTGCGCGACGCGGACGAGGGTTGGAATCGCTCGTAACCGACTGCGACGAGGAGCGCGCGCGCATTATCGTCGAGGCAGAATCCGGAATCAGGGTCCGGCTCGGCAGCGCGACAGAACTGCGTGACGCCGTGCTCTCCTAAAAGCCGCGTGCAGTGATCGAGAAGAGGGAGCGAGCGCCCCTCGATCGCCGGCTCGCTGTTGAAGGTGAGCATGCGCCTGGAGATACCCAGGAATGCCTGCGTGGAAAACCATGCTACGGCAGATCCACGCGATAGAGGCGGATGTCGTCGATGGTCATGCGCTGTGCTTGACCGGCGGCGATCGCACCGAAGCGCACCGTGCTCGTCCCCGCGGCAAACGAGCCATCCGAGCGCGGCACGAGCCGTTGCAGACCGTCGAGCGTCAATGCGCCCTTCACGACGATGACGCGCGTGACGTTGGGAGAACCCCAAAAGTCGTTCTCGTACCGCCCGACGTAGCGATTCCATACGCTCGGATAGCGCCACGTTCGCGGTCCGAAGTAGCGCTGGTTGCCGAACCAGGTGCCGCCGTACGTCATCTCGTCGACGTTGCCGCTCGCATTACGGCCGAAGTGCAGCAAAAAGAGTGCAAACCGCGGATCGGGCGTCCAGAAGAGGTCGGTGCCGCGCGGGTAGAGCGCGTACGAGCGGCCGCCGTCCGTGAGCGTGGCGCGGCCGGGAACGCCGACGACTGAAAAGGCTCTTCCGCTCACCGGCGTGTACGTTCCGCTGTACGCCTGCCCGTTCGAGACATCCGCTGGATTCGGTGGCGGCGGAGGTGGCGCCGGCAACGGCTGGCCGAGCGACTGCGCACGCAAGACGCGCATCGCATACACGACGATCGCGCACGGATGCAGCGGCTCTTCGACGAGATTCGCCATGCCGATCACACCGAAGCCACGCGTGATGTCGGCTTGAAAGCATGCCGTGTAACCGGAAATGCCGCCGGTGTGCCCGATGACGTGATCGCCTCCGTACTGCGGGTCTTTGCCGAAGACTGCCAGACCAAAGCCATATTGACGGTAGAACTGCGGCGCCTCGTCGAGCACGGTGACGCTCGATCCTGCTGGACGCCCGTTGCGGTACACGTCCGGGTGTGTCAGGCGCTCGAACGAAGAGCGCGAGATCAGGCGCCGTCCGCCGTCGGTAACGCCGCGGTTCAAGTAGAAGCGCAGGTAACGCGCCATGTCGCCCGGCGTGGAGAGCACCGAGCCCGCCGGATCGACGAAGTCGATGACGCGCGACGGAACGAGCGCCGGATGGAGCGGTGCAGGACGGTCGTCGTCGCGAAACTCGTAGCCGGTCGCAGCGCTCTCGAGCGTCTCGGGCGTGAAGACGGGAGACGTGTGGGACATCCCGAGCGGATCGAGGACGCGCGCCTGCAGCGACTCACTCCAGCGCCGGTGATCGAGCACCGCAACGATTTCGCCGACCGTCGCATACCCGTCGTTCGAGTACGACCAGTCCGTGCCCGGCGTAAAGAGCGTGTGCGCCGAATGCAGCGCGTAGACGCTGTACAGATAGCCGAGCGTGGCCGAGTAGTCGTCGGGAAGGCCCGCCGTATGCGACAGCAGCTCGTGCACGAGAATCGGCGCACCTCCGGAATGAATCGAAAACCACGGAAGGTAGCGCTGCACGGGAGCCCTGAGGCTGACCCGGTGCGCGTCGCGCAGTTCGAGCAGCGCGATCGACGTCATCGCCTTCGTGAGCGAGCCGATCGCGAAGCGCGTCCGCGGCGTCACCGGCGTTCGCGCTTCCCGATTCGCCATGCCGAGCGTGATGATCGCAAGCGTGTGCGCTCGATCGGTGATGGCCACCGAGAGACCCGGAGTGCCTTGTTCCTCCATGGCGCGAGGCGCGTAGGCACGTATTGCCGCGATCGCGGCTGCCAGCGTCGGGCGCGGCGGAGGCGCAGGCGATGGGGCCACGAGCCCAAGAGCGAGGAGCGACGCGAGAACGACCCGCATGGTTTCCTTCCTTTACATCCGACGAGTACATGCGACGAGCGAACGCTCGTTCGATGCAACATGCATCGGCGAGTGAGTGGTTACAATGCCTACTATGGGACGAATCTATGAAAATCTCGCCGATACCTTCGGC
>DAHUYK010000054.1 GCA_027315245.1 Vulcanimicrobiota bacterium
GACGACTTCGATGTACGTCTCCGGCGGTGCGATGCCGTTGGCGAAAAGCGCGGCCCACTGCCGCCCGAGCGCATAGCCGAGGCCGACGATCAATTCCAACATGAACAGCTTGATCCCGACGCTGAACGCGTACCCGACGTACTTTTCACCGAAGACGAGCGTCCAACGGCTGCCGGTGAATCCCAACATGAAGACACCCGCACCGACGACGATGTACGACTCGATTAACGTAATCAGCAGTTGCCCGGCGATGATCGCGAACGCAAGCACGACCCCAAGCGCGCAGATGAGGGCCGCAAAGATCGCTTCAATCGCCGGTAAGATGTTTCCGAACGTGATTCCGGTGTTGTTGTTGGAGACACTCTGCAGCATCGCGTTCGCGACGTCGGTTCCGCAGTTGAAGACCGAGCTGGGATCACTCGGTAGGAATTGCGATTGCCCGCCGATCGCGCTCCCCGCTTGACTAAAACTCGAGACGATGTCGGAGATCCATACCGGCCCGTACGCTGGTTGCAACAGGGTGTAGAAGAATCCAACGCTGATGATCTTCAGCAGCAGCGCCGCGACGAAGTCGGGGAGACTGTCCTTTTGCAACACGTAGGTGATCGCGGACCACGCGATCTCGATCGCGACGAGCGCAAAGAACAAATCCTGCCCGTAACGCAGCGCAGTGCTCGTCCACGGCGCGGTCGTCGTGCTGAACTGCGTAGCAAGCCCGGTTAAGATGCCGCCCTTGCCGGCCGTGGGAGCACAGGCCGGAGCGCTCTGCGCGAGCGCCACGGCCGGCACGAGCACAACAAAAAAGAGCAGCGCTGCTGCCCTTGTGATCCTTCGCATCGAACCGCTACTCGCTAGACTTGTAGTTGCTCTGGCTATCGAGCCACGCTCGAAGGGCCGCGAACTTACTCAAATCGTTCTGCTGTTGCGTTGCGAGATAATCGAACTGCCCCTGGAGTTGGGCCATTTGCAGCTCACGCAGCTTTTGAAGTTGCTGCGCTTGTTGAATCCCGATCATGTTACCGACTTGCAGCGCCTGCATGTGTCCGACCGACCCGTCGCTGAGCGCTTCCAACTGCGCAAAGGTAGCGTCTTCGCTGCTGAGCTGAGAACTCTGCAAGCCGGCGACGGAGAGCGCACCTTGAATGCCGCTAAGCGAATTGTTCGCCCATTGCGTATAGGCGCGCGTGTAATTCGCCGGCACCTGATAGCCGGGATACATCTGGGTGAACTCACCGCTCAGGTTCGCATCGGCATAGCTAATGCTTTGTCCAACCTTCGCAACGCGGCTCAGCGCGGCGAGGTCGGATTGGATCTGCCCCCAGGTGCCGTTGGGGATGTTCTGGAGACTCTGAAGCTGATAGGCGAGTTGCTGGAGCTGGTTGGAAATCTGCGTAGCTTGGTTGATCGTCGTTTTCAGCGTGTTCAGCTCGGTGAGCGTGTTCTTGGCGTAGTTTGCCGGATCGAAAACGGTTACTTGCGCCGACACCGGCCGCGCGGACGCAAATGAGAGCGCCACCGCAAGCGCGATGGCGCCAAAAGACTTCTTGTTCATGGTGACCTTCCTTATATAGTGAGTTATGCCGCCGTCAGTACGGACGGCGAGAGTTGGGACCACTCGGCGGCCGCGTCGGCTAGGCCGCGCCGGCGAAGCCCTTCCGCCGGCCACGTCGCTGGAAAGCGCGCTATCAGGGAGCGCGCTGCGGCTAGGTCCTCACGTCCCGCGGCGCCGAGAAAGCTCAGCGCAACGGGCCCGAGCCCGAGTTCAAAGAGCCGCTTGCCGAGCGGGCTGCTGTAGTAGTAGTGGCGCTTGGGAACCGCGTGACCGATCAGCTCGATCTGGCGCCGTGACAGTCCCAAGGATTGGTAGGCGCTTGCGGCATGTTCGGTCTGCGCCTCTGTGTTCGGTAAGAAGATCTTGGTGAGACAGGACTCGATGATGACGTCGCGGATCGGCGAACCGGTGATATCGCTGATGCTCTGCGTCTCGAGAATCGCCGCGGCATTGCTTTTGCGAAGCGTCTTGAGCCAGTCGCGGATCTTCTCGCGGAAGAGCGGATGCGAAAGCGCAAGCCACGCTTCACCAAGGGCGACGAGCGTCGGGCGCCCGCGCGACAAGCGCCGCTGCACCCGATGGAACAGGTACAGAAGCACCGGCACGAGGTTCTTCTCACCAAGCGTAGCGACGTGATCGAGCTCGAAAACCTGGAAGACGTTTTCGTCCAAATCGTCGCGCTCGGCATCGAGCAGCCGGCCGAGCGGACCGGCGAGCGTGTATGGCGTCAGCGCGTCGCGCAGCACCTGATCTTGCACGGTGTTGACCAGATCCGTGAGCGTGCGGCTCGGCGCGCTTGCGAGCAGCTCCAGCGCGCGGTGCAGCGCGCGGCGATGCACCGGCGTCACCGCAACGCCTTGCAGCGTAACCAGAGTCTCCAACCATTCTTGCGCCCAAAGCCGCTCGGCCGGTACGTCGATTTGCGCGAGCGGCGTGAACGCCGGCCCGGTGTCGGCACCGATCTCGTAGTACGATCCGCCACTCGCAGCGCAGAGCACGTAGAGCGAATAACCCTTGTCGAACGCGAAGACCTGCGCGCTCGGGTAGCGGAACTGCTGCGCGAGTAAGAACGCGAGAAGCGTCGATTTACCGCTCCCGGTCGGTCCTACGATAAGCGCGTGGCCGACGTCGCCGACGTGAAGGTTCAAGCGAAACGGCGTCGCGCCGGTCGTCGCCGCATACGCAAGCGGCGGGCTTTCGGGCGGATAGAACGGACACGGATGCTGCGCGAGCCCCGGCCAGATGCTTGTCAGCGGCAACAGGTCCGCAACGTTGAGCGAGTGCATCAGCGGCCGGCGGACATTCGGATAGCCGTGGCCTGGAAGCGTACCGAGAAATGACTCGACCGCGTTTACATCTTCAATACGTGCGGCGAACCCCGCGTGATTGATCGCCTTGAGCACGTCGCGTGCGGCGGCGTCGACGAGTTCGGCGTTCTCGTCCATCAGCACGACAACGCTCGTATAGTAGCCAAACTTCACCGCACCGCTCGCCGCATCGGACAGTGCCGCAACCGCATCATTTGCCAGTGCATCAGCGTCGGCGTCGACGTGCGTCGCTGCGCCGCCGGTTTGCTCGCGAATCAAATTGCGCAAGCTCTTGCGCTTCTGCCACCAGCGCGCGCGGTACCGGTTGATCTGCTGCTGCGCCGCCGGCGTGTCGAGCAAGATAAACCGCGTCGACCAGCGATAACAGAGCGGCAAGCGATTCAGGAAATCGAGGATACCGGGATAGCTTTCGGCCGGGAAACCCGTGATCGCGATCGGACGAATGTGCCTCCGGCCGATCCGCGGCCGTAAGCCGCCGAAGAAGTCCTGAGCTCCAAGCACCGCGTCGAGGTACATCGGAACCGGCGGCAGATTGACCGGGTGGTCCTCGCCAGTCAGGCAGACCATCAGGTGTCGGAGCAGGTCGTCCTGAATGTGGGCGCGGCCGAAGGAGTCCTCGACACGGCGGCCGCGCAGGCGGAAAAGGCGAAGGGCTGACGAGAGGTTATCCTCGATTTCCACAAGCGCCCCGGCAAAAGTCTCCAGGGCTCGCGAGGCCACCCTGCCAGTCCCTCGCGGCGGTTCCCCATCCACGAAGAACGTCGCGATCGCGTGCTCGGCGTCAATCGGCGGGAGGTACGTCGCGGTAAGGACGTAGCGGCTCTCGTAGTGCGCGCCCTCGGCTTGGTGCGACGTTCGGCGTTCGCGGTCGATCAGCAGCGTTGTCCGGTCGGGAAACGCGCCGACGTCGGGATACCCGCGCGCCTCGGTGCGCAGCGCGTCGACGTGCAGCATCCATCCGCTGCCGCGGCGCGCGAAGGCCGCATTGATCCGGGCGGAAAGCGACGCAAGCTCGGCTGGACTTGCAGAATCCAGATCCTCGCCGCGATACGCCCATGCCGCCGTCAAACTTCCGTCTTTGTTGAGTACTACGCCGTCGTCGACGACCGCCGCGTAGTTGAGCAAGTCGGGCAGCCCTTTCGCGGTATTGCGAAACTCACGTAGAGCTAACATGGAACGCCCTCCCGGATCGACGAGATACGGGCCGTAACACGCGACTGAGCGCCGTAGTACGCGCGATAGCGCGCATGCCGAAGATAGACCCGACTGAATTGCGGATCGGCCTTAGCTGCGCGTTGTAACGCCGCGAGGCTTAGACTCCAGAACACGATTCCCGCGATGGTGAAGACAAGTCGTTCAAGACTCAGCACGAGCACCGCAGCGATGATCGCGGAGCTGAGCACGAGCTCGCGCTCGCAGCCCATCAGCAGAATCGGCCGGATGAGCGAGACGTGGATCGGAACGGCGCGCGGTTGTTCGTTCATAGCACGGCCCCCGTCAAACCAAGGGCGGTCAAGAAGCTGTTGCCAAGGACGAGAAAGGCAATTGCGATTACCAGCAACAGCGCACGGCGAACGAAAAGGCTCAGCTCCTCGCCGAACACGAGCGCCGCACCGGCCGCGAAGAGTGCAAGTACCGATACGGCAGTCGCAACCGGTCCGGTCAAGTCGTTCTGCAGCGTTTGCAACGGCGTGTCCCATGGCAAGCCGCCGCCGGTACTTGCTAGCACGGGCTGCACCGTGGCAATGGCGAGCAGCGGAAATAGAAACGCCGCGGACTTAGCCGCGGCGGCGATACGATTCATGGCGAATTTCCTCTCGTAGTTAGTAGATGGTCATACGGCGCTCAAATGCCGCTGTAACTGTGGCGTTTCACCATCGACGGCCGGCCCGACGTCCTCCAGAACATAGCCAGACGCTGACGTGCCGCGCACGCGCGCGATCTCAGTAATCTTCCTTCCGACCGGCGTGCGCACGATAACGACGATCAGGTCAATAGCCTCCGCGATGAGTGCCGGCTGCGGCGGCACGTTGGCTTCCTGAACCAACTGCTCGAGCCGAATCAATCCCGCGCGCGCGTCGTTGGCATGAACCGTTGCAATGCCGCCAGGGTGCCCGGTGTTCCAGGCCTTCAACATCGCAAGTGCTTCGGCGCCGCGCACTTCTCCGATGACGATGCGGTCCGGGCGAAGGCGCAGCGCTGTGCGAACGAGACGCGTCATATCGACCAGCTCGGTCGTGCGAAGCGCGACCGAGTTCGGCACGGTACAGCGTAGCTCGCGCGTTTCTTCAATCGTGAGCACGCGCTGCGCCGAACCGACGGACACGCCGAGCTCCTGAAGCAGCCCATTGGCGAGCGTCGTCTTTCCGCTCTGCGTTCCCCCGACGACTAAAATGTTCTGGCGCGCGCGAATCGCATGCCGCAGGGTGACAGCATGCCCGCGCGCCGGAGGACGATCGATACTCGTGATGCTGGCAGGCATCGTTCCGTCGAGGATGCCATCGTGTACGTAGTCGTCGAGCGAGTACACAAGCGCGGCCGCCTTGCGAATACAGAATGCCGGCGCGAGCACGACGGGCGGCAGCAACCCGCAGAAGCGGCTGCCATCGAGCGCGAGCTCGCCTTCGAGGATCGGCCGCTCCGGTGTAACGACGC
>DAHUYK010000070.1 GCA_027315245.1 Vulcanimicrobiota bacterium
TACGACGGCAAGACGCCGGTGCGTCTCTCCTTTGAAGACGCGAGCGGTGCGCTCGTGCGCAGCTTTACGCTCGCGGCGCATCCGCCGCACGGCGAGCGACTCCACGCCGGCGCGAACAGCTTTCAATGGAATCTGCGCTACCCGAACGCAACGGAGGTGAAAGGGTTCCATCCGCCCGTCGCAGCCGGCGGTCTCGACGATACGACGCAAGGCCCGACCGTCGTTCCCGGAACCTATACGGTGACGCTGCAGTACGGTGGCCAGACTGCGCGCGAGCAGTTTACGGTTGCGCTCGATCCCAGGCTGCAGGTTCCCCCCGGCGCGCTCGCCGCGCGTCTTGCGCTCAGCTTGAGGGTTCACAGCGCGCTGAATACGCTCGACGAGGCGATCAATCGTGCCATGGCGGCACGTAGCCGGCTGCACGGTGCTGCGCTCAACGCGCTCAACGCGGAGATCGCGAACCTCGTACAGCTCGACATTAAATCCAGCGAGGGAAGCCTGCTGCATGAGACAAAGTTGCGCAGTCACCTCGCCTATCTGCTCGCGGACCTCGACTTGAGTTACACTGCGCCGACTGCTGCGGAGAGCGCGGTTGCCGGCGTGCTCATCACCCAGGCGCAGCAAGGCGAACGACGCCTCGCTGCGCTAACGGCAGGAGCGCACTAGCTCTCTAGCGCGCGCGGTGCGGCGCCATGATCTTCGCGAGCATGTTTTGCGTGCCGGGAATGCGCTCAAGATGGGGGTAACGCAAACCCCCGTGGTAGTTCACGCGGTAGGTGCTTACCCAGCCGTTCTGCTCGATGACGAAGGAGATGGGTGCCTTGGCATGCTGCGCTTGGCGGATTGCGTAGTGCAGCACGTCCGATGAGTAGCGCTGCCCGTCGACGGCGAGCACCGTCATCTGCGGCCCGAGCTCCGCGTTCCAGGCAGCCGACCCTTCGCGAACGTTTGCGATGACGCCCTTATCGGTGATCATGAGGCCGATGCCATAGCTCTCGTCGTCGTAGTGACGCATCGCGCTGCCGGCTTCGATGAACTCGTTCGGCTTGTCGTTCCACACGAGGCGAAAACCTGCACGCGCGAAATCGCCGTGCGGCGGTTCCGGTGCAATGCTGTAGACGTATCGTTGGAAGAAGGCGTGCCAGTCGTAGGGCTGCACCTCGTTCAGCAAATGCTCGATATCTTCGCGCGTGTAGGTCTTGGTAATCGGCCCGGTCAGCGCCGGCGCGCTGTAGAGATGCAGAAAATCGTCGAGCGACTTGCGCCCGTGTGAAAGCTCTCGAATGATCGTGTCCACGTCGAGCCACACGAGCTCGCCCTCGGTGTAGAAGTCTCCGGCGCCGCGGCGCAGCGAGCCCCACGGGCCGCCGAAGCTATAGTAGTACGGCGCCCCGGTCGTGAGATCGATGAGCGGTGTCGTCGCGCGCCCCGTCTCTTCGGCCATGCGCGCGTAGATCGAGGCGAGATACTCCGGGTACTCGGACGGCTTGCGAATGCCCGTGCGGAAGGAGAGCAGATCGCCGAGGTACTGGTTCATGCCTTCGTACACCCAGAGCAGTTCGGTGTGCTCGGGCATTTGAAAGTTCGGCTGCCAGAGATCGAAGGGCCTGCGATACTTGCCGTTCCACGAGTGGGAGAACTCGTGCGTGAGCAGGTCGCCCGCAACGAGCTGCCACTTCGGATTCGTCATAAAGTTCGCGGGCGCGCGGTTGTCGCTCGACTGGTGGTGTTCGATGCCCTCAAAGCCGATCGCATTCGAGAGCGTGAGGAGCGAGTGATAGACGTTCCAGTGCCGCGAACCGTAGAGCGCGAGCGCTTCGGGCGTCATGTTTTTGTACGCATCGACGATGCTCGCAGGGAAATCGAGATCCTGCGGTGCGTCCGCAAACGCGTCGAGCACCTGCTCCGTGCCGTCGCCCTTCCAGAGCACGACGTGCCGGTAGTAGCGCCCGATATCCATGGGGGAGTCGATGAAGAAGTTCAGCGCCACGGTATCGAAGTCAATGCGGTTTGCGCCCTGCTCCGCCACCGGCAGCGCGGTGCCGTAGCCCCAACCTTGTGGCAGGATCACGCTCGCCTTGATGAAGTCGTCTTTCGAGTTCGTGTCGTTCTGATAAAAGAGCACGCGGTTCCAGTTGACGATTGCGAGGTTCTTCGTCGACATCGCGCCGGGCGCATTGAGGATGACGGTGAAGTCGACATCGATATGCGACACGCCCTGCGGCACGTCGACGTGGAATGCATAGAGATCGACTTGGCCGCGCGCCCAGTGCAGCGGTGAGCCGTTCGCCGTCACGCGCATCTGCGAAATGTCCTCGAGCGGACCGCTCGGCGAGTGCTCGCCCGGAATCCACTTCGGATAGACGAACGTGAATGCACCCGGCTTCACCGGAATGGTCATGTGCGAGTACATGAGGCCCCGCCCGGCTTGGCGTGCGTCGAGCACGAGCGTCTCGGGGTTGCCGCTGCTCGTGTAGGAGGCGGCGTTTGCATTCGGCACCTGGGCGCCGGCGGAAGAAGAGAGGAGAGCGCAGGCACCCGCAACGGCGAACAGGGCACTCACAAATGTACGTAGCTGCATGAGGCGGGGCCTTACCCCGCCGCGGTGAACTCCCCTCCATGCGCTTCATCGGCAGCCTTTTGGCACTGGTCGGGCTGCTCGCGATCCTCTATTTCGGCTTCACCGCCTATCTCGGCTATCGTGTGGGCACCGCCATTCATCGGGCGGAGCAGCGGCGCATCGTGCGCGAGGGCGCCCGCATCGTCGGCCGCGCGATGCTCGAACGCTACGCGATCAGGAAGAGTGGACTTCCGGATGCGCTCGTAGAGTCGCCGACATTTTGGATGGAACTGCGCGCCACGGAGTAAGCGCTCGCAAGCTGCAAAAGCCAACCTACCTGTAGGTTACGTAATCCGCAAAGCGACGCTACGCCGGGTGCGATAGCCCTTCGCCGCGTAGACCGGCGACGATCTCTTGCCGGCTTGCATGTTTGCTGAAAACTGCGCTCGCGCCCGGAAAACCAGCGCTCATCACCCACGACGTCACGCTCGTGTATACGTAGATAGCTGCTTGCGGAAGCAAGGTGCGCAAAAAGCCGACGAGGTGGACTGGCTCCTGTGTTAGGAAATCGACATCGACAAAGATGACATCCGGCTTGGCATCGATGAGTGAGCGCGCGTCCGCATCTCCCGAGACCCCCCGCAGTTCGAGCCCTGCCTCGGCGAACACGTCGATAAGAGTTGGAACGAAAAGCGCCTGGGCCTCGATAAGGTAGACGGAAGCGCACCTTACGGTTCTCTCGGCAGCGGAGGAGTTTGCGTGCATGAGACGCTGCTAGGCCGTAATCATCGGCTCTTCGGCGAGCTCTGCCCCGGGCAATTCGGGCTCATATGCCATGAAGTCCTCACGTCTTGGCACGACGCGGTTCAGCACGTAGCCCAAGATGTTGTGGACGCCTACCTGCTGCAAGCGCATCATCGCCGCGCGGGCAGCACGCAGGTCGGTCTGTGCCGCAGCCAGCACCAGCACGGTGCCGGTCGCCTTACGCGCCACGACCGCAGAGTCAAGATTCACTGACAGGGCCGTGCAGTCTATCACCGTGCAGTGATACCTGCCCTTAGCCTCGCGCAGAAACTCGTCCATGCGAGGCGATTGCAACAGCTTGATCGGGTTCGGCGCGGCGGTCCCACTCGTCAAAAGATCTAGACCTGAGTACCCCGTCTGTTGAGCCACATCCTGTAGGCTCGAGCGCCCAACGAGAATATCCGACAAGCCGCGATCGTTGCGCATGCGCAACTTTGCGTGAAGGGAGGCGCGCCGCAAATCAGCGTCGACGAGGAGGACGCGGGGCTCGAGTTCTGCCATGGCGATCGCGACGTTGAGCGCAATGGTCGACTTTCCGTCGCCTTGGGAGGGGCTCGTGACGACAAGCGAGTCGAGGGGGGTGTCGCTCGCGTACTTCATGCTCGTGACGAGCTGCAAGAACGCCTCGACGCTCATCGTGCGAACCCATGGAAGCTCCGGCGTTCCGTTACGCATCTTGACGAGCGGAATGGAGGTCAGTTGCGCGAGCTCGAACTCGCTCTGCACGTCGCGGTCGTCTTTCACGGTATTATCGAAGTAGTCAATGATCAGGGCGCCGACAATGGCGAGGATGGCGCCGAGGACCACACCGAGCACCGTATTCATAAAAAGACTCGGCCTTGAAGAGGCGCTGCGGGGATCCGCCGGCTGCGTGACGGTGACGTCGCTGAGCGCCGTATCTTTTGCGATCGTCGCGTTGTTATAGGCCTGCTGCAGTGCGGCGTAGACGTCTTCGGCGGACTTCGACGCTCGTTGAAGGTCAGCGAGCTGTGCCGTCTGTGCCGGCAGGCCAGCGAGCAACGGGGTCATTTGTTGGCGCTGCACTTGCAGTGCACGAATCTCCGCCCGATCCGAGGCCAGGGTTTCTTGTGCCGTAGCCATCTGCTGCTGAAGCTGTTGGTAGATCGGATTGGGCACTGTGTCCGTGCTGGCGACAACCGTCGCTTGCTGATCCGCTATGTTGCGTTCGAGCGTCGCGCGCTGCTCCTTGAGGGCTACTACTTCCGGATACGCGTCCGTATACGTCTTTAAGTCATTGTTTAGCTGGACGTTGACTTGCGCGAGCTGGGTCTGCAACTGCGCCAAAACCGGGTTTTGCGCCAACGTCCTGCCGCCGGTAATGGTGGACGGCATGTGAGACAGTTCGCTCCGTTCGGTCGCCAGCATGGCGGCCTGAACTCTGCTATCGGCTTGAACCTGACCGACCTTCGAATCGATGTTGGCGAGCGCCGAGACGGTCGCCTGTGTCTGTGCGTTGATGTCGGCGATGTGATGGCTTGCTTCGAACTGGGCCAATGCGTTCTCTGCTGTATGCATCGTCTGCGCCGCCTGGGGCATCTGCGCTTGCAAGAAGCCGATCGCGTTATCGGCCTGCGATGCGACCAGATCTCGCTCCCGTGCCACGACGGCGTTACCGAATGCATTGGCGATTTCGGCTGACGCTACGGGGTTGCTCCATGTGACGGAGAGCGCGATGATGTTCGTGTTCGTGACGGGCTGCACGTTCACGTGCGAGAGTAGCCCTCCCGGTGTGACGCCAGCGAGATTCAACTGCCTGATCACGCCTTGTGCCACAGGCTCTTCTTTGAACAGCTCGACGTAGGTCTCGGCTGTCTGGACGCCGCTCGCGATCATGAGCGCATTGAGAACGGGCAGTTGGCTATTGGGGGTGCCGCTGGTCGAGCTGCCGCTGCCGATCGTCGTGGCGCCATTGTCGCCCGCAATGAGCTTGATCGTCGTCGTGTATGACTTCGGGATCATGAGCGACAGCGCGATGACGAGGCCGACGAACCCGAAGAAGATTGCGAGCATAGGCCGAAACCGCCGCGTGAGCGTTCGCGCGAACGCGCTAAGATCCGTGCGCGCGGCTTCATGTGGCGCCGATAGGGTTGCAGGTAGTGAAAGCATGACCTATGGAATGATTCTCGTGAGGAGGCCGAGGTAGTAGAGGAAGGGCGAGGCTTGGAGCAGGTTCGTTCCGTTGCGTGCCTCGGGGACGTAGACGACGTCGCCTTTTTGAAGAGGAATATCGGCTGCAGCATCACCTTTGTTGAAGGCGTCATACAGATTGATTTCTTGCGATACTTGGCGGCCATTTGCCAGGACGCGCACGACGCGAATATGATTGAGATCCGCATGTGCGTTCGCACTGTCACCTGCCTTTGCGATCGCTACGGATAGCCGGTCGCCCTCATTGACCTGGATTTCACCGGGATGGTCGACCGCGCCGACGACGTCCACATTGAACTGGACGGGCCCAGGTACGTAAACGACCGAGCCTTCGCCTAGGTGCACGTCTTGGCTCATGTCGCCGTTGTGAAGCAATGCTTGGAGCGACACCGTCTGAATTTGTCCATCCGCGTTTGCAACCCGCGCCTCGGGAAAGGCACCGTTGACGTCATTGAGGCCACCGGCGGCTGCTATCGCGTCGGTGAGTTCGGGGTCAGAACGGAGTTGGTACTTGCCCGGGTTCTTGACGTCGCCGAGGACGAGCACCCAAGGTTGCCCCAACTGCACGATTGACACCGTGACGACCGGCTGGCGCATGTATGCCAATAGCCGGCCTCGTAAGGTGCGAGCAGCTTGCGTCGGCGTTCGCCCTCCGACGTGAACGCGACCGATTAGTGGATAGTCGATCGTACCGTCGTCCAGCACCGTCACGTTTTGGGTCAGCATTTGGTTTCCGTAAACCTGAATGCTGATTTGGTCGCCCGGGTGAATGACGGTGTTCTGCGGCACGACGCCCGACGCTGCAACCGCGTGAGGGCTGAGCGCGAGGAACGCAAGTGCGGCGATGACGATGCTTCTCATGCCCTAAGCATTATCACGGTGGTAGTGCCATTAGGTCGTCGTGCAAACGGACCGCGAACGTTGAGAAGAATGGTGAACGCAGCGCCCCGCATCGAGACGACCGAGCGCCCTGCTGCCGAAAAGTCTCAAGAAGAGCGGGAAAGGTGGATACTGCCTAGCACGCTCCGTTTCTGTTAGAAGGGAGTTGATGCGCATTCCGAGCGCGCGCTTCTTCCTGGCACTTGCGGTTGCAGGAGCCGTCGCGGTCACGCTTTTTTCACCGCCGGGCAAGCCATCGATTGCGCAGCGCGTGCTTGCGCGCATCGGCGTCATTCGCCCGGTGATCGCCGTTCCGCCGGTCGTGGGAGGCAGCCTTGCCCTCGCCCAGCCCTCCTTCATTCCCGTCGGCTCGGAGCCGCCGAAGCCAGTACGCGGACGCGGGCACGCCTTGCTCATCGACATCTTTGCCACGTGGTGTCCGCCATGTCGGGAGGAGCTGGCCTCGTTGCAACTTACGGCTCCTGCGCTCGAAAAGCGCGGAATCGAGATTACCGGTATCGATCGCGCAGAGAGCGCCTCACAAGTGCAGGCGACCATGCAGGCGTACGGGCTGCATTATCCGGTCTATATCGACACGGGCGCTTTCGCATCGTGGGCATCGTTCCCGCACGTAATCCCGACAACGATTCTGCTCGACACGCATGGGATCGTTCGGTACGTGCACGAGGGCCCACTGGATCCTGCGGCGCTGCTTCGCTTGAGGAAGCTCGCGCGTGCGTAGGGCAGTTGTAGTCGGTTTCGACTATTTCGCACGCTACCTGTCACAGCTCGTCAACGAGCATGCGAACGATTGGAGGCTTGAGTTCTTTTCCGGAACGCGAATCGGCATGATGCGCGCCCTCGTCCGCCTACGCGGCGCGGACGCGCTCATTGCATTCGGCGGACCGAGTCCCAACGCGGCGCTGGCATTGTCCGCGCGCAGTAAGCAGATTCCGGTGATCGTCTTCTGGGCCGGAACGGATTTGCTCGTTGCGGCCAATAATCCGTTTGAACTCGAGGTCGCGAAACAGTATGTGTCCGCCGACATAACGGGGGCGCCGTGGTTGAGCGAGGAGCTGCGTCGCCTCGGCATTAGTGCTCGCTACCAACCGATCATCGGCGTCGATGCACCGGCTGACGTCGAGCCGCTGCCCGAGCGATTTACGGTCTTGGCTTACTTGCCGGCGCCTCGGCGCTCCTTCTACGGTGACGAGCGCGTCTACGGCATTGCACGCGCGATGCCGGAGGTTCGGTTCATCGTCGTCGGTACGGGGGCGCAAGATCGAAAGGCGCCGGCAAATGTCGAATTTCGCGGCTTCGTGAAAGACATGAACCGAGTCATCGACGCTTCGACCGTCCTCTTGCGGTTGCCCGAGCACGATGGCCCCGCTATGATGGTTTTGGAAGCGCTTGCTCGAGGTCGCCACGCAGTGTGGACGCACGAGTTCCCTGGCGTTTTCAACGTCGAGGAGACGGGTCAAGCGCTCAGCGTGTTGCGGTCTCTTCAGGAATGCCACGAATCCGGAAGGCTGGAACCCAACCATGTTGGGAAGGGCTACGTGGAGCAGCACTGCTCTCGCGCGCGAATAGCTTTGAGCGTCGAGAGTGTCTTGACCGAGATCGTCCGCAGTGGAAGCCGTCGGTCGCCTCGACCGCGTTACCGCGTAGCGATTTCGGGCTACGGACTTTTTTGCGCTGACGTCGCGCGGAATATTGAGCGGCTCCACCCTGAATGGGAGGCTCAGATTTTAAGGCAAGGTTCCCGCGTGGAGACGCTGAGTGCACTGTTCCACCTCGGTCGCGCGCAGGTTTGGTACACGATTGGAAGTCCGCACGGATCACGGTGGATGCGCTACTGCGCAAAGGTGTTTGGAATCCCTCGGGTCACACACTGGGTTGGGTCGGACATCGAGAGCGCGCGTGTCGACGCAGTGCTGCGGCGCGCGGTACAGGCGTCGCGCGCGACGCACCTTGCAGAAGTCGACTGGACTGTAACGGAGCTACGCGAGCTAGGCTTTGAGGCAAAAACTGCGCCTTTACCAGTGCGTCACGAGAACGGCGGCGTAAAGCCGCTCCCTGCACGCTTTTCGATCCTCGTCTACGTGCCGCCGACGCGCGCTGAGTTTTACGGCTTGCGTGCGTACGAGCGCCTATTCGAGGAACTTCGAAACGAAGAGGTTGTCGTACACGTTGTCGGTGGCGGCAGTGTACGGGCGCCGGCCGGCATAGAACTCGTCAATCACGGTTGGTGCAGTAATTTACGCGAGATCTACGAGCACACCTCGGTACTCGTGCGGTGCACGCCACACGACGGGCTGGCGCTCATGGTCATCGAGGCGTTATCTTTCGGGCGTCGCGTGATTTGGTCGCGTCCTTTTCCGCATGTGGCGCACGTGGCTACCCATTCGGAGCTGATTACCGCTGTGCAAAAGCTATTGGAAGACCATAAACGGGGCGCTCTCTTTGCGGACTACGCCGCTGCCGAGATGGTGCGCGAACGCTATGCGACCGACCGCTGCGTTAACGACATCGTGTCCGTGTTCGACTCAGCGCGGGCTGAAAAACGCATTCAGGAGGCAGGATGATCGAGCAGCTCTCGTTTGATGAGTGGAAGAGCATCGACGCCGAACATCCAGCGCCGACGTTTTTCGCGCGCCCGGCATGGGCGGCCGCGCTTGCAACTGCTTTTTCATCGATGGAGCCGATGCCGCTCGTTGTGACTCTCGATGGCAAGCGCGTTCTCGTGCCGGCAGTTCGTACGAACGGCGGCCGAGCGCGATGGAAGCAAATCGTCGCGTTCCCGCTCGGAACGTATACGTGTGTTCTCGACGAGTCTGGGACGCCAGCGGCGCCCGAGCTTGCCGGCAGAGCGCTGGCGGAGGTGGCGCGTGCCTACGACGCGGCGGAGCTAAATCCGTGGCCTTTGGCGCCTGTGCAGTTCGCTGCGGGTTGGAAAAGTCGGCGTCATCAGGCGGCCGTCATCGATCTTGCCGACGGCGCAGATGTTGTACTGGCGCACGTCGACGGTGTTAGTCGCCGCATGGCCGGGCAGGCGACCCGGCGTGGCGTGTTGTGCGCGCCCTTCAGCGGCGAAGGGGCCGTGGACGTGTACTTCGATATCTTACAAGAAGCGGCGGCAGGCTGGGGTCTAGCGAACGCTCCGTACCCAAAGCGATTACTGGAGGCCCTACGGCGAGAAGGCGGTGACGCGGTAGAGGTGTGGCTCGCACGTCACGAGGGACGCGCGATCGCCGGTGGTGTGGTCCTCTACGGATCCCAAGAGATGTTCTTCTGGAGCGCTGCGATGCGTCGGTCGTTCGGGAAAATGCGCCCAAGCAATGCTCTCAACGTGGCCCTCATCCGAGCCGCGGCCGACCGCGGGGTTCGCTGGTACAATCTCGGCTCGAGCGAAGGGCTACCCGGAGTCGAACGTTTCAAGCACGATCTCGGCGCGCAAGACATATCCTATGCATCGTTGTCGCATGAGCGACCGCTCTACAATCTCTACTCACGACTGCGCACGCCGCTACGAACGCGTGCGGTAGGAGCCAACCGATGACACTTCCGGCATGGGTTCAGACCAGCGGTTTTGACAGCCCTGGCACGCGACTTCCCGAGCGCGTATCCGCGGTGTGGAGCTCGTTCCTCCTTCTAGGGGACGCTCTGGCAACTGCCGTCGCGGTACTGCTCGTCGCGCTGCCGGTGCACGCAGTACCGGCGGCCTGCCTGCTCGTCTGCGGCGCCGTATGGTTGGTCGGCGGAGCGCACGTGTCGTATGCCGTCACGACGCGCGACGCGATGTATCATGCCGCTGCGGCAGTCATTCTCGCTGCAGTTCCAGTATTATTCGTGTTCATCGTCATCGGGGGTCTCGGTGTGCTGCAAAGCATCGCCGTTCTTCCGCTTGCGATGATTCTGCTGTCCGGGGTGCACGCCGGCATTCACGTGATGCGCTATGGCGGCTCGGCCCCGCAAGCCACCAACGATTCGGTCAGCCCGCGTGCGAAGCGGCGCGTCGCTTCACTCGGTTTTCGCACGCCCAAGCGAGCGGTCGATGCAGCGATTGGTATTGCGGCATTCGTTCTTCTTAGCCCGTTGATGCTGGTCATCGCGATCGCCATCGCGCGCGAATCTGGCGTGCCGATCTTCTTCACGCAAGAGCGAGTGGGGCGCGATCGCCACCGCTTCACCATATTGAAGTTCCGGACCATGCAACCCAACGCTGGCAGTGCGTGGGCCGCGCCCGGGGACGAGAGAATCACCCGCGTCGGGGCTTTCCTGCGCAGAACGAGTCTGGACGAACTTCCCCAGCTTATCAACGTCCTTCGCGGCGAGATGTCTTTGGTCGGCCCTCGCCCCGAGATGCCGGAATATGCACATCGTTTTCGCTCGACGATTCCGCATTACGATGATCGTACGCTCGTGGACCCGGGAATCACGGGCTGGGCGCAGGTTCACGCTGAGCGCAACCTCGCGCCCGGCGATATGAACAGCGTGGTCCCGTACGATCTCTTCTACGTCGAGCACACATCCATGGCGCTCGATTTGTTCGTTGCGGTCAAGACGCTCGCCGAAGTCGCCTTTCACCGTGCGGTCTAACGAGCGTCGCACGCTCCTTTACGACGGCGTTTTTACGCTTTCCATGCGTGTGCTCAACGCCATAGCGGCAGCAGGCCTTGGAATACTGACGGCGCGTGTGTTAGGACCTGCTGGCAAAGGCATTTATACGTTGCCGATGGTCGAGGCGGGAATTATTGCGACATCGTTTACAGGCCTCACGAGTGCGACATCCTATTTCATGCTGAATGGCGGAGCGGGGCGCTCGATTCTCCGGACGGCTTTGCTTACCGCGGCGCTCGGCGTCGCGCTCGGATCCGGTGTCATTGTAACCATGGCGCTGTTCGGTCATGTGCCCTGGGTCGCGGCTGCCGCTATGGCCTCGCTCCCAGCCACCGCGGTCAGCAGCATTGCGGCGGGATATGCCATTGGCGTTCGCCGTGTACGGGGCACGACCTCGATTACCGTAGCGACGACACTCTCAAATCTCGCGCTCGTCGCGATAGGGTTTTTCATCTTCGCGAAGACGCCGTGGGTCGCCATCGCTGCGTGGATCGGGGCCCTGAACCTCACCGCTCTCGTCGCGTGGACCGTCGTCTTCGCGCATTCACGCCGCCTTCCACCGGGCAAGCCGGTCAAAGCGACGAAGTACCTGCGCTTTGCGGCGAAGGCCGGTGGGACGAACCTCGTCACGCTGCTGAACTACCGGGGAGACCTCTACGTCGTAGCGCTGCTCGCATCCGTGGCATCGCTCGGACTCTACAGCGTAGCCGTCTCCGCCTCGGAAACGCTGCTCATTGCGACGCAGTCTGCAGCGATCACCATTTCCCCCCACGTCGGTGCGATGGAGCGGCACGCCGCAGCCGCGTTGACGGCGCGTTGCGTGCGCAACAATATGCTCCTCTCAGGCGTTCTCTGCGGCGTGCTTTTCGCGATCGCTCCCTATCTCGTCGGGTTCCTGTACGGTGGCCGCTTCGAGCCGCTGGTCCCTGCGCTTCGAGTGCTGCTGATAGGGGTCGTCGCTCTTTCGCTTGGAAGTCCGATTTCGAGCTATTTCACCCTCAAGCTCGGAAAGCCCGAAGTGCCTTTTGGCTTGGCAGCAATCTCCGCCGCCGTTTGCATCGCGCTCGCCATCGTGCTTGTGCCCATGCTTGGCATCACCGGAGCAGCGATTGCCTCTACCGTCGCGTATATCGGTGGACAAAGCGTAGGCATTGCGGTCTTCGCACGCAAGGCGAGCGTATCGTTGCGCGCAGTGCTGATTCCGACGCTTGACGATGCAGCGTTCTACGTGCGTGCCGTTCGGCGGGTGCTCGACGACGGTCGCCGCGTGCTCTTTCGCGGCGCCTAGGCGCCTAAGAAGCGACGTAGGCTTCGCCCGGCGACGACGAGCCGACGATGGCGCCCGCGAGGACGCCGATCACGCGTTCAACGTCCGTATCGCTCATCGTGGAATAGAGCGGAAGCGAGATGAGCCGCTGCCAAACCGCCTCGGTGTTCGGCAGCGGAGCGTGCGCCAAGGAGCGGTACCCGGAGAAGTGATGCGTCGGAATGTAGTGAACCGAGGACCCGATCCCATGGCGGGCGAGCGTCTCGATTAGGGCGTCTCGCGTGATGCCCGCTTCCTGCGCATCCAGCTTCATGACGAACATGCACCAACTGTGGCGATCCCCCCCGTTCTCAGGACGGGCCTGAAGCGTGACTCCGGGCAGCTTGCCGATCCGCTCGGTGTAACGCGCAGCGATCTCTTCGCGTCGCGCGAGCATGGCCCCAAGGCGGTTGAGTTGTGCGACACCGATCGCCGCGAGCGGATCGGGGAGATTGTATTTGAAACCCGGCTCGAGAACGTCGTAGCGCCATGCCCCTTTGGCGGAGTACCGCGACCACGCGTCGCGGCTCATGCCGTGCAGGGAAAGACGGCGAGCGCGCTCAGCGAGGTTCGCGTCGTTCGTAAGCAGCAGCCCTCCTTCGGCAGTCGTGACGTTCTTCGTCGCGTAAAAACTGTACGCTGCCGCGTCGCTGAGCGTGCCGGACCAATGCCCGCGGTCGAGCATACCCGCCGCGTGTGCGGCGTCCTCGAGAACAAGAATTCCGCGCGCGTGCGCGTACTCGACGATCGCAGCAGCGTTCATTGGCCGCCCGGCGTACGGCATTGGTATGATGGCCTTCGTCTTCGGTGTTACGACCGCGTCAATGGTTTCGACGCTGACGCTGAGCGTGTGCTGATCGACGTCGGCAAAGACGGGGGTCGCGCCGAGTTCGCGAGTACACTGCGCTCCTGCAACGAAGGTGAGCGATGGCATCACTACCTCATCACCGGGTCCAACGTCCATCGCTGCTAGGGCGACGTGAAGCGCGGCGGTACAACTCGACAGTGCAATGGCGTGTCGTATGCCGGCAGTTCGCGCAAACGCCGATTCCAGCTCCGCGGCGCAGGGGCCGGTCGTCAGCCAACCGTTACGCAGCGATGCCGTAACCGCGGCGATCTCCGCATCGCCTATGTCGGGCCTATAGTAGGGAAGATTCGCTTCGCTCACGCCGTCAGACCTCAATACGTTTGCGGGTCAGGACCCATGCGTTGCGGGTCAGCATCACGAGGACGAAGCCGAGCCACAAATACTTGTACGTGAGCGTGCCTAGGAAGAGGCTTGCCACGAAGAGCCCGATGAGGCCGGCTTCGAGCGCAGTACGCAAGGGAAAGAAGGCGTCGTCGCGATCAATGGAGCGCAGCGAGCGGAACTGCACCCACCAGGCGTAGAGGAATATGACGAGGCCAACGCAACCGAGCTCGACGGCGATCCAGACGAGATTGCTGTGCGGAGCCTGGTTCCAGTAGATGTTCTTGGTGAGCGAGACGTCGAGGAACGCGCGGTTGTACGCTAGGCCGAAGTTCCCGAGGCCGGCGCCGAGCACCGGCTGTAAGCGGAATGCCGCCCAACCGACCTTCCAAATCTCCAGCCGCCCCGCGCCTCCCGTTGAGAGCGCCATGGAGAAGCGCGAGATTGCGCTGCTATGATATGCGAGCGCCGCTCCAAACCCCGCAAGCGCCGCGCCGGCGATGAGCCATCGCTTCGGTGACCGAATCATAAGATACAGCACCATCGCTACGAGTGCGAGCAACGCACCGCGGGACCCGGCGAAGGCAACGCCGTAGGCCATGAGGACGAGGCATGCGAAGGCCGCGGCTCGAGGACTCCACGAGCGTGCCTCAACGAGCGTCACGGTCGCCAGCCCGATCGGCATGAGAAGCGATGCCGCGAAGTGGTTGGGATCGATATGGCTGCTATTGCCGTTGGCTCCGGCGACAGCGATGAAGAGCCGGCCATGCGACATGTCGCCGCCCGTGTGAAGGAGATAGATTCCGTAGCAGGCGGCGAGGCCACCGCTGGCAATGACGGTCCACAGAACGGCCGTCAGCGTCTTCGCGTCGACCGGCATACACGCAATGATGGCGTAAAGCGCGAAGAGCTCGACAATCGTGAAGAGCGGGCCGAGCGCGAGGGCGGGATCGATTGCCCACATCACCGAGGCAACGCAGAGTACGACGAAGACCGCCCATACGAGCACCGCCCTACCAGGGGCCATTGCCGCACGCGATCGCGCTAACCAAACCAAGAGTGCGACGCCGCAGGCCGCTCCAAGCAACTTCGTCAACGTGCCGAACGACGAAAGATCCAACAGGTTGTCGAACGGCACGAGCAGCACGTAGAGGCAGAAGGGAAAGAGCAGCGGCGAAGTGAGCGCCAAATAGGCACTCACTGGGCCGAAGAGCGCGAGGAGCGCTAACAGCATTCCGAGCTTCGTTCCGGCGAGCATGATCGCGCCGTAGAGCGTGGCGAGCGACAGTGCAACGATGAGAAGCACAGCAAACAGGCGAGGGGCCCCCGCCCACTGTGAGTGTCGCCGCAGCGCGAAGCGCACGCTCATCGCTACAATGTAACAGAGCGGCAGGCACGCTTGCCTGCCCTGCATTTCCCGCCGAACGGTGGTCTTTTCCGCCGTCATGGTGCACCAGAAATCGCGGTTCTCCTGCCGTTAAAGAGGGTAGCGGTGAGTTGTGACGGTCCAGGAACGCACGATACCGCGCAGGCACGCGGCGCTTGCACGCCGCGCGCGAATCGCCGTCGTGACCGCGCGTTTCCCGAACGGGCCCACTGAGTCGTTTTTCGAGCCGGAGATTGCTGAATTGTCTCGCCGCCACGATGTGTGGGTGTTCCCGTGCGTACACGATCTCTGCACGCTCGATGTCGCGCTGAACGCGTTTCAAGAGTTCGTCCGCACGCCTTTGCGCGTGCTGCGGCTCTTCGCCGCCATCGTACGTGCACCACGTTCTTTGCACGCGCGCATAAAGAACGCCGCCGTTTTTCCCAAGGCGCTCGCTTTGGCGCGACAAACGCGCAGACTCGGCGTAGAGCACGTTCACGCCTATTGGCTCTCGGCTCCCGCCACGGTCGCGTACGTGATCTCGCAGCAGAACGGCATTCCTTGGAGCGCGACTGGGCACCGCTACGATCTCGTGGACTTCAACATGACGA
>DAHUYK010000079.1 GCA_027315245.1 Vulcanimicrobiota bacterium
TCCGGCTCAACCGGCGACCGTCGCGCAAAACAACGACGAGATCGCTTCGCAACAAGACGAGGTGGGCCAGAAGGCTCGCGCGCGATTTCGATACGCCTGAGTTCCGCAAAAAGCACCTAGCCAGGATCGAAAACGCTACGCCGGGATTCGCCAAGCAGCTCGAAGCAGCGCACCAAAAGCTCGTCGATGCGGTCAAGGAACTTCTGCCGGCGGCGCGCAAGTCCAGCGCGGATGAGCCGCTTACGCCGGAAGATGCCGCGATGTTGAAGCAGAGCATCAATAACCTCAACGTGAGCGGCGCGTACTCCAAGGTGATCTATTCCGAGATGGTCGCGATGGTCGAGGCCGGCTACGAAACGGCCAAGCAGATCCTCAAGCTCTCCGAAGGGTTCGACGTCATCCCGACCTTCGCGCTCCAGGAGATCGAAAAGCACGCCGCAGACTTCGGGAACCTGATTGTCAAGCGCGAGCAGCGGGCGCTGGTCGATACCGTGTGGGCGGGGCTGGCGCAAGGATGGACACCGGCGAAGCTCTCGGGCGAGATACAGGACGTGCTCGCGCAGGGGTACCACGTCTACAACGACGCGGGGATAGTCGAGCGGGTGATGCCGACGGATTCCTGGTCGATGATGGTGGCAAGAACGGAGCTCGCCAGGGCGCAGACGATGGGATCGATCGCGCTCTACAAGCAGGCCGATATTCAGAGTGTGATGTGGGCGACCACAGAGGGGGAGAACGTGTGTCCTGAGTGCGCCGCGCGCGATGGGGTAACCTACACCATGCAGGCATACGAGTCCGACCCGGCGCCGCTGCATCCGAACTGTGCGTGCGCGATTCTCCCGGCCGACGCCGACGTCGTGCCCGCATGAGCGAGCCGGTCTATGCGATCGCGCCGCGCGCGCGAGCGGCGATGGTCGAATCGGCCCGCCGGGCCAAGGCGGCGTTCAAGAACGGCATCTACAAGAACGGCCTATGGTACAAAATCACGCTCGAACAGGCGCAGAAGATGTACCGGGAAGAGGTCATGCAGATTCTCCGCTCGTGCCACGTCCAGGTCGATCCGGATTCGCCGGTAGCGATTCAATGCGGCAACTGCCGCAAGGTCACGATGGTCGCCCGTGACGTCAAGGTTTTTCGCTGCCATTGTTCGCCGCACGAGGAACAATGGTCATGTAAGTCCTGGCACGTCGAGGGCGTGCCGACCCGCGTCATCGACGCATAGGAGATGGTATGAGTGACCCAACAGGAGTGCCGGCGTTTCTTGCGGAGATTCAAGCCGTCCGCGCCGAGCGCGCGGCCGCAGAAGCGGCGAACGTCCAGACCAAGATCGAGACAACGCCGGCCGCAGAACCGGAAAACGCCGAACAGCCCGCAGCGCCGGCCGCGGAGCAGCCTGCAGAGCCAACCGCGGAGCCCACAGCCGAATAACGAGGAGTCCCTATGAGCATCGAGTCGATGATGGGCGCCGACCCGTTCGGCGGTCTGACGTATGCGTTCGCGCGGGAGTTCCGCAAGAAAGCCGCGCCGACCGATGCACCGAGCTTCTCGTTCAAGGCGATCGGGTCGTCGACGGATGGCGTCATCATCGGGATTGGCGCAGCCGCCGGCTCGCCAAGCAAACTCGACAAGGACGATGAGTTCGTGAGCAAGGCCGACCTCACGAAGATGGCCTACGATTTTTGTTCCGCGAAGGATCGCACGTTTAAGGCGAATCACCAGGAGGAGATCGCGGTGGACCTCGTGGCGTCGTGGCCCGGGTCGCCGATTATCCGCACGGACGACGGCGTTCGCGTGCTCAAAGCGGACGAATCGCTCACGGACGAGATGAACGTGGTCGGCATCGACATCACCAAGGGCGCGGAGACGCATTGGTTCGTCGGGGCGCGGCCTAAAGATCCCGACATCGCAGCACTTGCAGCTAAAGGCGGCATCGCCGGATTTTCCTTTGGCGCTCTGGTCACCCGTACCGCAATCGAGGAGTAAACTATGCCTAAAGCGTTTCAGTTGATCGAGCCGACCATCAAGGAACTCTCGCTCGTGTTCGCTCGCAAGGACGGCTCGGAATGGGCGCCGCGCAACACGGAGGCTCGCGTCCTGTCCGTGAAGGGCGAGAAGAGTAAGATCGCTCAGGCGATCGACGTCATCAAGTCCTACTTCGTGGACGGCGATGCGTCCGGTTATCCGGTCGCGCAGGCTGCGGACAATATCGACCACGACGGCGACGGTCCAAGCGATTACAACGCGATATGCTCGGCAATCTGCAACGTGTTCTACGACCTGCAGGCTGCGATGGGGATTTCGGACAACCAAGCGCGCTCGAGCGCGATCGTGAGTTGCATCGACGCATTCCTCGCCGGTCTGGACGCGATGCGTTCGGGCAAGGACGACGATACGCAGAAGTCCGGTGCGCGTCATTCCGCCGCCGACACGGAAACGCTCGGAAAGATCGCCTCGGCGCACGCGAACATCGAGAACCACATGGCCGCGATCGCCGGCGCGCTCAAAGACTTGGGCGTTACCGGCGCCGAGGGTCCGGTCGAAGGCGAAACGGGCGCCGAGCAAGACGATGGCCCGAACAACTCGCAGGACCCCGACGGTGCCGAGAAAGCCAAGAAGCCAAAAGGCGAGTACGGCTCCGAGGACGACGCCGGCTATGCCGATCCCGGCTACCAAGAAGACAAGCGGCCGCGCTACCCCATGAAGCGCGACGGCGAGCTCGACAAAGAGCGCGTCAAGGCGGCTTGGGGGTTCATCAATCACGAGGACAACGCCAAGCTCTACTCCGACGAGGATCTGGCAAAGGTCAAAGACACCATCCGCGCGGCCGCTAAGGAAGTCGGCATCAAGATCGCGGACGACAGCAAGAAAGGCGACATCGACATGACCCAAGACGAACTCAAGGCGCTCGTAAGCGATGCGGCAACCAAAGCCGCCGAGGCGGTGAAGTCCGACTTGCAGCCGCAGATCGACGCCGCCAAGGCCGACGCGCAGACCGCGATCGCCGAGTCCAAGCGCCAAGAAGAACTCGCCGCGAGCTACAAGGCGCAAGCCGATCAGAACGCCGCGGTACTCGCTGCGGTGAGCGGAACGTCGGCGAAGTCCTCGGCACTCTCCGCGACGGTCGCGGTGCAGAAGTCGAGCCTGCAGGCGCGTATGATCGCCGAGATGCGCAACAACCCCGAGCCGACGCCGTTCTAGACGGATGATCGAGTTCGTTATCGACTTCCGCGAGTTGCTCCCAAACGGCACGATCATGCTGCATGATACCGCCAAGCGCAAAAAGCCCTTGACGGTGGGAGCTTTCGTGAAGTGCGTGGACGCTGCGGGCACCTGCTGCCACGGCATCATCGAGAAGATCGACGCGCAGACGGGCATCCTGCTCATCGCGCTCGACCGCACGACGTACATCACGGCCTAATCTTTCCCTCTCGCGGTTCGCGCGAGCGCCGGGATTCCCCCAAAACCACCCATCCAATGAGCGCCGCTTTCAAACGGTGCTCTTTCTCTTTGATAGAGGGAGTACACATGCAATACGTCGATAAAGCTGCGCTAGATACAGTCGCGGGTGCGAACTTCCGGCGCGAAGATCTGAGCAACACGCTCTCGCTCACCGATGGCCCCAAGCGTCCGTTCACTCAGAACGCGCCGAAGGTCACCGCCTCCAACACCGTTCACCAATGGAACGAACAGGGCCTCAACACGGCCGGCCGTAACAACGTCGCCGCTGGCGGCGCGACCTACGCCCAGGGCAACCTGCCCCCGACGGCCGCGAAGTCGCCGAACCGAATGACGAACGCCACGGCTCGCACGGGTCGCACCGCGCAGGTCACGGACGACATGATGGCCGCGTTCAACGGCGGCGGCGCGATCAAACTCGCCGACGGCGAAGCGGAGCGTATGCTTCAGGACGCTTTGGACCTCGAGTCCTCGCTCGTGGGCATCGAGTGCCTCAACCAGATCGAGTGGATGCACATCACGGGCGACTCCACCAACGCAACGATGGAGGGCGGCGAAACGGACGGCCTCATCAAGTGGGTGGTCGCCAACGGCTACTCGGTCACGACCGGCGGCTCGACCTCGACCCCGATCGCGTTTGCGGAGTCGTTCATCAAGGACGGCTCGCGTGGCGCGGCTCTCCAGATGCCGGCCATCGCTCCCGACACCCTGCTCATCTCGCCGGAACTCGTCCCCGACATCGCTGGCTTCGTTGCCAACGGCGCGGGTCGTCCGATCGTTCAGGTCGCGAGCGGCGAGAACGCCAACCTCGTGGCCGGCAGCTCGGTCGGGTTCTACAATACGGCGTACTCGGTCCTCAAGATCGAGGTCGAGCCGTACCTCTCGCCGACGTACAACTCGTCCGCGGTGAACTCCTCGATCATCGCCTACAATAAGGCGCTGGTCAAACACGCCGATCTCGTGAAGTTCGGCGCCGAACCGCTCGCGCGCACCGATACGTCGGTCAAGCGCATGGTGACCTGCGTGTACGCGCAGGAGCACCGCGTCGGCAAGCACACGTTCATCGCCCAGAACGTGAAGTCGGCAATCGCCTAGGAGCCCTAGCGTGCTGGGCGCAGAGTTGCGTCCAGCACCTCTTTTTTTCTGCGTCCGTGAGGGAGATGGCCGGTGTTTTTAACTACCCCAACCAGCTACCTCACGGCAGCGCAGTTCCAGGCCATGCCGCTCGATTACGATCTCAGCACCTACACGACGCCGCAGATTCAAGACCTGCTCAATCGTGCAAGCGGCAAGGTGGACTCCATTCTTCGCCGGTCGCTCTTAGCCAAGGAGCGCGTCATCCGCGAACTTGGTTCCGGCACCAATCGGCTCGAGCTCAAAGCCTCGCCGGTGATCTACATCAAAAAGGTGCAGATCGTCGTCCCCGGTTCGACGGGTCCGCTGATCCCAATCGACCAGATCCTCATCGACTACACCTCGGGGAGCCTGTTGGAATACACGCCGTTCTACTTTAACGGCCAAGGCTACTTTTCGCGCTTCCCCGATGGCATCCCGATTGATGTGACGGTGGCAACCGGCTACGGCTACGTCTATAGCTCCCCGACCTATACCCTGGTCGATACGAATGGGTCCAACGGGCTCGCTCCCGGCTCGTACAATATCGCGATCTCGACCAAGACGATGTGGGGCGAAACGAACCCGGTCGTCAAGCAAGTTTCAACCACCACGGGGAACATGATCGCAACGATCAACCCAACGCTGGGCGGGTACTTGTATCGCGCGTATATCTCGAGCGCGGCCAACAATACGGCCCTAACCGGGGCCAGCGTGATTGGCGCGACGACGTTTGACGTCGGCTCGGTTGGCACGATCAAGGTCGGCGACACCCTGCTTTTCGATGCAGGCGCGAACGCCGAATACCTCACGGTCGCTTCGGTGAATCCCGGCATCCTGACAACGACCTCTCCCGCGTTGTACGCTCACGCGATCGGGGCGGCGGTGATCGAGCAGCCGGTCCTGTGCGCTGAATCGCCGTTTACGGCCTACGGCGCGAACGCGCTGCAACTCATCATCACGTCGATCAACGCACCGCCCGGTGTGTGGCAAGACGCCCTGTCGCTGTCCGATACGTCTGCCGCGCCCGTCCCGTATGCGATTATCGAGGCGACCCGCATTCTCGCGCTCTCGATGATCTACGAGCAGAACAACCTCGCGAATCGCGGCGTGTATATGATGCGCACGAATCGCAAAGAAGTGTCGTGGAAGTCCACCGAAGGCACGTCCGGCAAGGGAACGCCTCTGATGGAAGTTCAGGCGGCGGAAATGCTGAAGCCCTACAAGCTCCAGGCGATCTTCTAGCATGGGCTTTTTGGATTCCGAAACCGTCAAGAAGGCGATGGGCGAGTTCGACACCGAGACGGTCACGATTACTCGCAGCGCGAAGGGTGCAACGCCCGGCACGTTCACGACGACGACGATCTACTCGGGAGCCGCGGATTTTCAACTCATCACCGGCTCGTCGTATGAGGCGGCAAGCGGTGCGGTTGAGCAATCCGACGCGGAACTCACCATCGACCCCGCGGCTGGCGCGTTGCCTGCGTGCGTGGTTGGCGATCTCGTGGAATACAGCGGGAACACCTTCACGATCGTCCAGGTCGCAACGTGGTCGTTCCCGATCGCGCATCTCTCCGCGATGCTCAAGCGCGGCGTCCAGACGATGAAGAACGCGAAGTGACGTTCCACATGTCGGGGCTCGCGGCGCTCAAGGCGCGCGTGCAAGCCATTCGCGCGCAAACGCAGGACTTGGCTCCAGCCTTTCTCCGCGCTTCGATGGTACTGCTGGCTTCGGCGCAGTACCGCATCCGCAGTAAGAACGGCGGAGCGTGGCCGCCGGAGGCTATCCCGAACAGCCAGGGCACGCTGCTCAATCGCACGGGTGCCTTGATGCGCTCGCTCACCATCGGCGCCTACGGAAACCTGTACACGACCATCGACGGCGGCGTGCGTGTTGGAACGAACCTTCGGACGCCCGATGATAGCTACAGCATCGGCGAGATCATGCAGTACGGCACGGGCCCGATCAAGCCCAAAGGCAAGTTCCTCGCCTTCGAGATCAACGGCCACAAGATTTTCAGCCGCGGCACCAAGGGGATTCCGCCCAGGCGGTTCCTGTTCGTGAGCGACCAGGATGCCGAGAAGGCGAAAAACGTCTTTGCTAGTTACGTCATGCGAGGGATTTGATGGCTATCCTCAACCCGGAGCAGACGTCAAGCGCCCAATGGGATTTCTTGGTCAGCACGTTCACCGCAGAGATGGCGGCCGGCAAGCGGCTCTCGCTCGTGAAAGACGTGCGCGCATCGTTGTCCCTGTGGTCTGAGTTCGTCCCGGTCGTCGGCGTGCAACTCATGGATACGCGCGAGGACGTAAACGCCACGGGAAGTCATCTCCTCTACTGCGATTTCGTCATCCAGATCGCCACGCAATCCACGCAAGCAAGTGCCACGGCGGCGGGATATGCGATTCCAAACCTTGACGACGCGATGAAACAGGCGCGAGCTATCCTTGCGGACGGTGCGGGAAACGGTGTCGCGTCGATTCTGCGCGACCCGGCCAATCGCACGCTTGGGGGCTCGGCGTCAAACTCGCAGATCAAGGCCATGCACTTCCAGCCGGACATTCGCCCGGGAGCTAACGCCAACTCGAATGACCCCGAGATTTGGACCTACTGCTTCATCGACTTCACCACTCTACAAAAGATCGCCATCATCTAAGGAGCATCATGCAACAGATTAAATACGTCCCGATCCACGGTCAGGAGCCGGTGTTGTCTGCCGGCATCGAGCTCATCCCGGGCGAGGCGGTTTCCGTCACCGACGAGCAGGCAGAAATGCTCTTGAGGTCGCGGTTCGTGGTGGACGCGAAAACCGGCAAGAACCCGAACTTCGTCTGCACGACCTGCAGCAAGGACATCTTCGAGGACGGCACGTTCGAGGCGTTCCGCGCGCGCACGCACGGGCATCCCGTTCGCTCCCTGGTGGGCGATGACGGCAAGCGTCGCTGCGCGTCGTGCGTTGCTCCCGCGCCGGTGAAGTTCCAGCCCGCCGTTCGCGACGACCTCTAGCCTCTTTCTCGCGGTCCTTTTTTCATAGGCGCCATTCGGCGTCTTTTTTTCGCCCAAAACTAGGAGAGTCGAAATGCCTGCACCGCTTTACGTCCCTATCGGCGAGCGCGTATCGCTCGGAGTCGGCAAAGAAACGACGTTCGGCTCGCCCGTAACGCCGACGATCTTTTTGCCGGTCATGGATTTCAACCCGACCCCGAAAAATACCGCCGTTCCACGCACGTCGGCGCGCGGCCAGAACTCGCAGGTCGAGCCGGCAACGGGCTCCTACGTCGGTAAGATCTCGATGCAGCCGGAGTGCTGCCCAGATGTTCTCCCACCGATGCTCGCCTGGGCGATGGGTTCACAATCCACCCCCACCACCTCGGTCGTGAACACGACCGTTACCGCGTCCGCGGCGATCGGCGCGACCAGCATCACGGTTGCGTCGGCGGTAAACATCTCCGCAGGCGTCCTGCTCACCTGCGGAACCAACCCGGCGATCGCGGTGGCCTCGGTGGCGGGGCTGGTCGTCACGCTGCAAAGCGCCTTGACGGTCGCGCTCACGATCGGCGCCGCGGTGGTCTGCACATCGACGACCGCCTACAGTTCGACCATCAAGCTCGGCTCGCCGCTCCCGACCTTGACCCTGCAGAACGACCGCGTCACGGATGCGATCGCCTATGCCGGGTGCAAGATCGACACCTTCAAGCTCATGCTCGACTCGAAGAAGGGCTTGACCGGGACGTTCACCCTGCTCAACCAAAACGAGTCGAAGGTTACCTCGCCGGCGACGCCTGCGTTCTCCGCGCTGTTCCCGTTTCAGTTCGAAACGATCGGCGGTAGCACGACGTTCAACGGCACCGCCATCGGTCAGTCGGGTGCGGCTTCGGTGCTGTCGTGGGAGATCGACGGCACGAACACGATCGACGCGACGTACTACTCCGCGGCGCAAGGACGATTCCCTCAGAACTTCCCGGAGCAGATGAAGAAGATCACCGGCAAGGCAACGCTCGGCTTCGAGAACGACGTCGCGCAGCAAGCCTTCTGGGGCGGCTCGACCGGCCCCGCGTCGCACGTTCCATCCATCGCGCTCAACCTGTTCCTGGTGAGCACGGATCTGGCCGATGCGACGAACGGCGTGCCATACTCGCTCAACCTGTACATGGCGAAGTGCTTCATCGAGTCGGCCGACGTCGCACAGAAGCCCGGATCGATTCTCCAGCAGGTCGTGACGTTCGAGTGCGCGCAGAGCGCCGCCGGCAACAGCGACGACCTCGTGGCGACGTTCGTCAATACCAACGCTACCGTCTACTAAGAGAGGGAGATTCAGAAAACCTCATGGCTGCTCACGAAGCCAAAACCAAGCGCGCATCGGCTCAAAAGGCTGATGCGGCGCCGACGGCGGAGAAGGATTTTAGCGACCCGGCCGTCCAGCGGGCGATCCTCAACCCGGAAGGCCGAGAGATTGACCTGTTCGGCGATACGGTCAAGGTGTATCCGCTCTCCGCTCGGTATGCGACCGCGTTCACGGGGCTGGCCTATCAGGTCATCTCCGCTGCCCCAAATCAAGGCGTTGGGCCGGCGGGTATGCGGTTCGGCTCGGCCTTGGTGCGGCACTTCCAAGACGACTTCATTCCGCTCCTGGCAAGGTCGCTCAATAAGCCCGGCGTACTGATCGACGAGGCGCAGGTTCAGTCCCTAGCCGCGGAGATCGTCGCGAAGATGACGCCGCAGAACGGGTTCCTCACGCTGAGCGCAGCGTTCGACCTGATGTGCCTGCAAAACGATACCGCCAAAGCCTTGGGGTTGGTAGCGCAGCCAAAAAACTAAACCGACGCGAGGATTACCCGACCTATTTCGAGGTCGTGGAAGTCCTCGCGTCTTTGCGTTTTACCACTGCAGATGAGATCGAACGGATCATGACGCTCGACCAGATCCAACTGCGCTACTATTTCTATTTGCGCGAGCGCGGCCGCGATTCAGAGCGGCTTGCAACTGCTGTCGGCAACGTCGTTGCTCAACTGTTTGGAGGGTAAAGAATGTCGTCCGACATGGGCCTCCACATTGACGTTACCGCCGATGCGGGGCCAGCAGCAGCGGAACTTGCCAACATCGAGGACCGCCTTGCGGCGCTCGAAGCGGCCTATAAATCGACGAGCGTTGCGGCAACGAAAACCGCAGCATCGACCGAGAAGGTTGCCGCAACCTCGAAGGCGGCTGCTACCGGGCTCGAACAGATGGCGGCGCATACCAACACGGCGGCGCGCGGCCTCAATGCGCTTGGGCTCGAGGCCGGCGGCGCGGCGGCGCGCGTCGAGGGTCTGCTTGGGGTCATGGAGGATCTACAGAAGGCCATCCCCGAGCTGCTTGCGATCGGCGCCGCATTCGTTGCGTTCAGCAGCACGTTCAACTTTTTCAAGGACGGCATAGCCGCTGCAACGCAACTGCAGTTTTCGCTACAGACCTTGCGCGCATCCGTCGATGCTCAAGGCGCATCGTGGGACACCGCAAGCGCGGCGATCGAGCGATTCATCACGCAGGAATCGCTCGCTTCGGGGTTCACGGAGAACGAACTCGCGGCGTCGATGAATACGCTGGTGAGCGCCGGAACGAATGTGTCCGACGCGATGAATATCCTGAGCGTGGCGGAAGAAACCGCGATTGCTCACCACCAAAGCCTTATTCAAGTCACGAACGAGTTGCAGCAGGCCGAAGCCGGCCGCGGGATGATGCTCGCCAAGCTCGACCCGAAGATCAAGGTGCTCATCCAAGATCACGCGACGCTGAGCCAAGTGCTGCAGGTCCTGCACAAAGATAACCAGGACCAAATCTCTGACAGCGATAGCCTCGTGATGGCACAGCGGCGCGAGGCCGTTGCGATGGAGCAATCGGCCGAGGCGGTTGGTCAGATTCTTATCCCTGCGCTAACCAACCTGAACTACGAAGTGATCGGCGGCATTCAAGTCGCTAAGGATTTCGGCGCAGCATGGGTCGCGATCGCGCAAGAGGTCGCGGTTGCAGCGAAGGTGCTGCAGGATGTTGCGCACGGCGCAAACGCGCTGGGCGAAGATCAGGTTTTGAACCTTGCCGCAGGACGCACGAACGCTGCTATTGCCAAATGGGCAAATGATCCCGAGGCAGGTGTTCTCGGCCGCGAGCTTACTGCCGCGGCGGTGAAGGCGCACAACGCAAGCGCCGGCAACACGCACCTGCTGAACGACCCGACCCTTGGACTCACTCGCGCCCTGCATGGAAAGGGCGCAAAAGGCGCACACGGCGGCTCTGGATTAGGCTACAACGCGAGCGAGGTCACCTCTGCCGCGGTAGATATGACCGCGCTCACCGCCGCGCACAACGCCTTCAACTCATCGGCCGCTTCCACCGAAACCGCGCTCTCGGCGATTAAAGCAACCATCGACCCGACCATGACCTCGGAGCAAGCGAATACGATCGCGGTCGAAAAGTTGCAAGCCGCCTACAACGACGCGAAGAAGGCGATCCCACAACTCGTTAGCGATCTACACGCAGAGCGTACTGCCGAGCAGGAATCTCAGGCTGCGGTTCAGGCGAAGTACGCCGCCTACGTCGAAAGCACGAAGGCGCTCAACGACCTCGAAAAGAGCTTGCAAGGCAAGTCGAAACTCACCATCGCTGAGAAGCAAGAACTCGTTGCGGCCAAAGACGCGCAGAAGCAGGCGAACCTCGAATACAAGAACGCCGATACCGCGCTAAAAGCCGTAACGAAGTCGATCGGCGAGCACGAGAAGGCGCTCGCTGCGGACGTGAAGGCCGTCAACGCTTTCAACGCCGAGCAGCAGAAGATGATCGTCGGCTTGAACGACGTTATCGCCAAAGACAAAGAACGCCAACAGCAGGAACTCGCGACCTACGGCCTGTCGCTCGATGCGCAGGTGCGCTATTGGACCGAGAAGCTAGCCTACGATCAGAAGGCAAGCCAAGAATACTACAACCAGCACGGCGCGTGGAATGCGGAACTCCTCAAGCAAGAGGAAAACTCGTACACGAAGCTGCTGGATTTGCAGACCAAAGCCATCGAGCAGAAACAGGCCAACGCCAAGAAGGCGCACGACCAGGAACTCGCTGCGGTCGATACGTTCTTGGGTGACTTGGTGACCAAGCACGAGTCGTTCAAAAATGCGTTCAAGTCGATCTGGGACGACATCACCAAGATCTTCATCGACGACATCGGTAAGATGATCGTTGAAAGCAAGCTCTTTAGCGAGAGATTCGGCAACCTTGGCGGCGGAATGGGCGGTGGCGGTGGAATCGCCGGCCTCGTTGCCGGGATGTTCGGT
>DAHUYK010000102.1 GCA_027315245.1 Vulcanimicrobiota bacterium
ATATGACTGCGCGAAGTAGGCGCGCACGCGTGCAGGCTCGCCGCACGCGACGCACCGCGCATCGCCTTGCAAGTCGCGCAGATTGCGCGTCGTCGCGCTCGTCTGCGCCTTCACGAATGCTTCGCACTCCGGACGCTTGCACCACGGAATGTCGATCATCCCTGCACGAGCGCGGCAGCGTTCGAAAAACTCCTCCTTCTCCTTCACGACGAACGTGTGCGAGGTGAGAAAGTCCTTGGCTTGCGCGAAGAGGCTCTCGTGCACGGCGGCGATCGTTTCGCGCACCTCGTCAACGGCGTCGGTAGCGGGCACGCTGCGCGAGGCTCCTTCCTCCCCTTTGCGCTTATCGCGACGCACGAGCGTGACCGTGCCTGCGTCGACGTCGCGTGGCCCGATCTCGACGCGCACTGGAACACCGCGAATCTCCCATTGCGCAAACTTCCATCCCGGCGACTGGTCGCGTTCATCGAGACGCGCGCGGATGCCACCGTCGACGAGCGCAGCGAGGACGGGCTTCGCATACGCTATGGCACGATCGTCGCCTTTCTTGACGATCGGCACGATCGCGGCTTGCACCGGCGCAAGCTTCGGAGGCAGCCGCAAGCCGCGGTCGTCGCCGTGCGCCATGATGACCGCGCCGAGCATGCGCCACGACATGCCCCACGAGGTCGTGTACACGTGCTTGATCGCCGAATCGACATCGGTGAACGTGATGTCGTACGCCTTCGCGAAGTTCTGCCCAAGATCGTGCGAGGTCGCCGATTGGAGCGCCTTTCCGTCGGGCATGAGCGCTTCGATCGAGTACGTCTCCTGCGCACCGGGAAAGCGCTCGCTCTCGCTCTTCACGCCTGTATAGACCGGCAACGCTGCGACGTTCTCCGCGAAATCACGGTACACGTCGAGGATTCTAAGCGTCTCCTCGCGCGCCTCACGCGCCGACGCGTGCGCGGTGTGCCCTTCTTGCCAGAGGAACTCCATCGTGCGCAAAAAGGGCCGCGTTGCCTTCTCCCAGCGCAGCACGTTGCACCACTGGTTGATGAGAATGGGAAGGTCGCGATGCGACTCGATCCACTGCGCGTACATCGTGCCGATGATGACTTCCGACGTCGGGCGAATCGCGAGGCGCTCGGTGAGGGTTTCGCTTCCGCCTTGGGTCACCCACGCAACTTCGGGCGCGAAACCTTCGACGTGCTCCGCTTCCTTCATCAAAAGACTCTCCGGAATGAGGAGCGGAAAGTATGCGTTCTCGTGCCCGGTCGCCTTGAAACGTGCGTCGAGTTCTCGCTGGAGGTTCTCCCACAGGCCGAAGCCGTATGGCCGCAGGACGACGCAGCCGCGCACGGGCGAGTACGAGACGAGTTCCGCGCGCAGGCAGACGGCCGTGTACCAAGCGGAGAGATCGTCCGCCTTGGGCGGAACTTCTTTAACGACGGGTTGCGTGAAGAGCTCGGACACGACCGGCTGGCGTTCGCGCGCGCGCGACTCGGCCCTGCTTGCTCAGGGTTAGGCGCCGGGGAAGCCGAAGAGGATGGTGTGGCAAAGCACACGCGCATCTACACGCGCACCGGTGACGATGGGACGACGGGACTCTACAGCGGCGCCCGCGTGCGCAAGAACGATCCCCGTATCGAGGCGTACGGCGCCGTCGACGAGTTGAGCAGCGCCATCGGCGCTGCGTTCGCGCTCGCTGGGGGCCCTTCGACTTCGCTCGCTGTCGCTCGCTACGCTCAGGATGACAAGATCGAAGCGCCCAACGCTGACAAG
>DAHUYK010000115.1 GCA_027315245.1 Vulcanimicrobiota bacterium
CAGTCACGACGTGCGCGGAGATGGTGAGCGTCGCGAGTGCGCAGCACGAGCGGAGTCGAACCACCGCCGTGGACTTTGCGCTAGCGTGTGAGCGGCTTCGCCGACAGTTCTCGTCCTTCGACTACGCGCCTTCGGCGCTACGCTCAGGATGACAGGGCTCCGCGCTACGCTCGGGATGACAAGTGGTGTCGCGAGTGCGCAGCTCAGACAGGGCGCGGCGCTACGCAAGACACGCCCTGCGAAGCGACTCATTTTACCGTGCGTTGGTGCAGTGAGACCTTATTGCCCTCGGGGTCTTCAAAAGACGTGATCCTGCAGACGGGCGTATCGTAGATCTCTTCCACGGCGATGCCGCGCGCCGTGAGATCTTTGCGCGCTCTCTCGATGTCGTCCACTTCAAAGACGATGCTGCAAGCGCTTCCGGCTGGGCGTCCCGCCCATTCTTCCGTGAGCACTGCAAAACAGCCGCCGTTCAGAACCGCCTCGTCGTACTTCAGGATGCCGTTTTCGTCGAACGGGCCGTTGAACGACAAACCCAAGACGTCGCGGTAGAAGTCGCGTACTTTTGCGACGTCTTTGGCGGGATATGCGGTAAAGGCAATCTCTTTGATCATGCTACTCCTTTTTGACCTTGCCGTTGCGCAAGCCCGCGAGTTCGTTGAAGAGCGTGCGTTCTCGCTCGGAGAGTTGCTGAGGAAGTTGGCCGATCAGCCGTACGAACTGATCCCCTGCGCCCTTGCCTTTGACGCTCGGCATTCCTTTGCCGGCAAGACGCAGGAGACGGTTGTTCTGCGTTCCTTCGGGGATCTTCATCGATACGGAGCCGGTCAGCGTCGGCACCGTCACTTCGCTGCCGAGCACGAGATCGTAGAGGCTGACCGGCAAATCGACGTAGAGATCGTTTCCCTTGCGCTGGTAGGTTGGATCGTCGAGCACCTTGACGACGAGATAGAGATCGCCGCTCGGCGACCCGCTTCCACCTTGCCCGGCAAGCCGGATACGTTGACCCTCGGCGATACCGCGCGGGATCGTGACGTCGAACTTCTTCGTCACCATGACGCGTCCGGTGCCGTGGCACTGCGCGCAGAGCCTTCCGCGGTCGGTCCCCGTGCCGCGGCAGCGGGGGCAGGCGTCTTCGATCTGCAGCGTGATGTGCTTCTTGCCGCCCTCGTAGGCATCGCGCAGGGAGAGCTCGATCGTGCTCTCCACGTCTTGCCCCCGTCGCGCCACCCCATGCGGCGCGCTCGTACGCCGGCCTACGCCGGAGAAGAAGAGATCGAAGAAGTCCGAAAAACCGCTGCCGCCGACGTTGCCGAAGTCGAAAGGCTCGTTCTCATACCCGGTGCGGTAGCGTTCCTGTTGCTCGGCCTGCTGTGCGGCATTCTGCCAATCCGCACCGAGCATGTCGTACTTCTTGCGCTTCTGCGCGTCACCGAGCACTTCGTATGCCTCGGAGATCTCTTTGAACTTCTCCTCGGCCTCCTTGGGCTTGTCGGGATTTGCGTCGGGATGCCACTTGCGCGCCAATCGGCGGTACGTGGACTTGACGTCCTTCTCAGAGGCATCCTTCGAGACGCCGAGCGTCGCGTAGTAGTCTTTATACTTCACGCTTAGCGACGATCACCTTAGCTGGACGCAGCAGCTCGTCGTCTATCGTGTAGCCCTTTTCGGAGACGCGAACCACCGTATCGTCAGCGACGCCGTCAACGGCTTGCGCCGTTTCGATTGCTTCGGCGACGTGCGGGTCGAAGGCTTTGCCCTCGACCTCGATCGGACGCACACCTTCGGCTTGCAGGACCGCGCGAAACCCGCGCAGCGTCTGCTCCAGTCCGCCACGAAGTGCTTGCTCTTCGCCGCTCGACTCGAGCGCGCGCTCGAGATTGTCGAGCACGGGCAGAAGGCGCTCCAGCATGCCCCGCCGGCGATCGATGAGCGTCCTTCGCAGATCGCGCTCGGTGCGCTTCTTGAAGTTCTCAAAATCCGCCGCCGCAAGGAGGAAGCGGTTGTAGTTCTCGTCGGCGCGCGCATTCGCTGCGGCGAGTTGTTCTCGCAACTCCCGCAGCTCTTGCGCTTCTTGGCTTTCGCTCTGTTCCTCTGCCGTTACCGGCTCGAGTCGCTCTTCCTCGAACATTGCACGTGTTAGGGTTTACTTCGACTCTTTGAACTCGGCGTCGATGACGTCTTCTTGCGCCGTGCCGGAAGACGCACCGTTCGTCGAACCCGCTTCCGCTTGCTGCGCCGGCTCTTCGCCGCCGCCCGCAGCCGATGCGGATGCCTTGTAAAGCAGTTCCGCCATCTTGTAACTCGCTTGCTGCAGCTTGTCGATTGCGGGCTTGATCTCTTCGACGGTGCCGTTCTCGCTCACGCGCTTTAGCTCGGCAAGCGCGCTCTCGACTTCGCCGCGAGCCGTCGCATCGAGGCGGTCGCCGACGTCTTTGAGCGACTTTTCCGTCGAGTACAGCAAGCTCGACGCCTGATTGCGGGTCTCCGCTTCGTCGCGTTTGCGCTGGTCGGTGGATGCTTGTGCTTCGGCGTCGCGAACCATGCGATCGACTTCGTCCTTCGTGAGGTTCGTCGACGCGGTGATCGTGATCTGCTGCTCTTTGCCCGTTCCGAGGTCTTTGGCGTTCACGTGCACGATGCCGTTTGCATCGATGTCGAACGACACTTCGATCTGCGGAACGCCGCGAGGCGCGGCGGGAATGCCCTCGAGCCGGAAGCGGCCCAAGGTCTTGTTGTCGCCCGCCATCGGACGCTCGCCCTGGAGCACGTGGATGTCGACCGACGTCTGGCCGTCTTCGGCCGTCGTGAAGGTTTGCGACTTCTTCGTCGGGATCGTCGTGTTGCGCTCGATGAGCTTCGTCATAACGCCGCCCATCGTCTCGAGGCCGAGCGAAAGCGGTGTCACGTCGAGCAGAACGATGTCGCGGACTTCACCGGCAAGCACCCCGGCCTGAATGGCCGCGCCCACGGCGACGACCTCGTCGGGGTTCACGGTGAGGTTTGGTTCCTTACCGGTGAGCTTGCGCACGAGTCCTTGGATGACCGGCATGCGTGTCGCGCCGCCCACCATGATGATCTCGTCGATTTTGGAGACGTCGAGCTTCGCGTCGGCGATGGCGGCTTTGAACGGCCCGATGGTGCGATCCGTGAGGTCGCTCGTGAGCTCTTCGAACTTCGCGCGCGTCAGGACGTAGTCGAGGTGCTTTGGCCCCTCTTGATCGGCGGTGACGAACGGCAGATTGATCGACGTCTGAACGACCGACGAAAGCTCGATCTTCGCCTTCTCGGCCGCCTCGGTGAGGCGTTGCATTGCCGTGCGATCTTTGGAAAGATCGATGCCTTGATCCTTACGGAAGCTCGTTGCGAGCCAGTCGACGATGCGCTGATCGTAGTCGTCGCCGCCGAGGCGCGTGTCGCCGTTGGTGGCCTTCACCTCGAAGACGCCTTCGCCGACTTCGAGAATCGAGACGTCGAATGTGCCGCCGCCGAGATCCCACACGAGGATCGTCTCGTTCGCTTTCTTGTCGAGTCCGTACGCGAGCGCCGCTGCGGTGGGCTCGTTGATAATGCGCAGCACTTCGAAGCCGGCGATCTTGCCGGCATCCTTCGTCGCTTGGCGCTGCGCGTCGTTGAAGTACGCGGGAACGGTGATGACTGCTTTGGTCACACGTTCGCCGAGATAGTTGCTCGCGTCGTTGACGAGCTTCTGCAGGATCATCGCCGAAATCTCTTGCGGTGTGTAGTCCTTGCCGTCGATCTTGACGCGATAGTCGCCTTCGCCCATGTGACGCTTGATCGAGGCAATCGTGCGATCGGGATTGGTGATCGCTTGACGCTTCGCAAGCTGTCCGACGAGGCGTTCGCCGGTTTTTGTAAACGCGATGACGGAGGGCGTCGTACGGGAACCCTCGGCGTTCGGGATGACGACGGGCTGCGTGCCCTCCATAACGGCGACGACGGAGTTCGTCGTGCCGAGGTCGATGCCGACCACTTTAGCCATTGTCGTTGTGCCTCTTTCGTAAAAACTCTGTTCGCATCTGTCCGGGACCAGCTTCACTTCCGGGCTCCGGCGGAGGTACGCGCGGTGCCCTACGGGTCTGCCTTGCCGCTTACGGACGATTGCGGTGCTCGGTCATCATACCAGGAAGACCGGCCACATCAAGTAGCAACCCACGCGTCGCCGCGTGGGTTGCAGGGAGGCCTTTGCAGGGTTGCGTCCTTAGGGCTGCTGCTGCTGCACCGGCTGCGCCGCGGGTTTCTCGGTCAAGCGCACGACGACGAGCTGCTTATTGCCCTGAGCCCAGACGTTGAGTCGCAGCTGATCGCCGGGCTTCTTCGAGGCGATGTAACTGCTCAGAGCCTGCACGGAACTGAACGCGCGTCCGTCGGCGCCGAGGATGACGTCGCCCGGCTGCAAGCCAGCGGTATCCGCCGGCGAACCGCCGATCACTTGAACGACCGCAACGCCGCCCGAGCCGGAGTACCCGATTTGATTGCGCAAGCCGGCGGTGAGATTCTCGAGGCCCACACCGATGAAGCCCTCGCCGGTCCCCTGATGGATGCCGGGGTGCATCTCGAGTTGCGCGACGACGGCGCGTACGGTGTTCGACGGGATCGCGAACCCGATGCCTTGGGCGTACGCCGAGCGCACGGTCGACTGATTGATTCCGATGACGTGACCGTTCATGTCGATGAGCGGTCCGCCGGAGTTCCCCGGGTTGATCGGCGCGGACGTTTGCAGGAGTCCTTTGAAGTCGATGGCGGTGTTGCCGCCTTCCGTGGCAATCTCTTCCTGCCGGTTGAAGCCGGAGACGACGCCGAGGGTCACGGTCTGCTGTAGCTCGAGCGGTTCGCCGATCGCGATCGCCCACTGGCCCTGCTCGAGCCGGCTTGAGTCGGCAAGCTGCAGCGGCGGCGGGAGCTTCGCGTAATGGTCCACCCGAATGATCGCGACGTCCGAGTCGATGTTCGCCGCCACGACGTGGGCCGGCACGTGGTCGCCGTTCGCGAAGACGACCGTCAACTTCGTGATATGGCCCGTCGACGGCGGCGTCACAACGTGCGCGTTCGTCACGATGTCGCCCTGGGTGTCGTAGACGAAGCCGGAGCCCGATGCCCGGCCTTGGTAGCGCTGCACGGTGCTCGGTCCGTTATTGCCGAAGAACTGCTGAAAGAACGGATCGACCGGAACGTACTGCTGGCCGTTGATCTCGACCTGAATGGCGACGACCGACGCCTTGGTGCGTTTCACGGCGCTCACGATGCGCGCTTGGTCGCTTATGCCGGCCAGCGGCGCGGCCGAGACGGGCGGCGCGGAGTTGTTCGGCCCCGCGATACCGGAAAAGTGCGTGCTCGCGTACAGCATCATCGCGAAGCTTCCGAGCACGGCGCCGGCAAGTCCGATGATGAGCGCGGGCAGAATACGATTGTTCGACATACCTCTTTCCTTCAACGCGATGCGTCCGAAACTATGTTCCCGTCGCGGAGCCTCACGATGCGTTGTGCATTGCCCGCGACGTGCTCGTCGTGGGTCACCATGATAATAGTCCGACCTGCACCATTGAGATTCCTGAAAACCTGCAGCAGCTCTTCGCTCGTCGCGGAGTCAAGGTTGCCGGTCGGCTCGTCTGCCAGGAGGAGGGCAGGGTCGTTGACGAGGGCGCGAGCGATCGCGACGCGTTGCTGCTGGCCTCCCGAGAGCTGGCTTGGCTTGTGGGTCGCACGATCGCTCAGGCCGAGGCTCGCGAGGACTTCCATCGCGCGGGCCTCGCGACGGCGCGGAGGCACGCCCGCATAAAAGAGGGGGAGCGCTACGTTGCTGAGCGCGTCCGCTCGCCCGAGCAGATTGAAGCCCTGGAAGACGAAGCCGAGCTTGCGCAAGCGGATCTGCGCGAGCGCGTTGTCGTCGAGGCCCGAAACGTCGATCCCGTCGAGCCGGTAGCTGCCTTGCGTCGGCCGGTCGAGGCAGCCGATGAGATTCATGAGCGTCGATTTGCCCGAACCCGACGGACCCATGATCGCCACGTACTCGCCGCGCCGGACCGTCAAGCTGACGCCGTGGAGCACCTCGAGGTCGAGTCCGCCGGTCGCGTAGACTTTGACGATGCCTTGCAGTTCGACGACCGCGGCGGCGTCACTCATAGCGCAATGCTTCGATGGGGTCGAGGCGCGACGCCCGATACGCCGGATAGGTTCCAAACGCGAGTGCTGCGACGACGGCGAAGAGCGTCGCGACGATGACCGCCTCGAGCCACGGGATAGGCGTGATCGACCCGGTGAGCCGAACGATCGCAAACTGATTCACCGCCTGACCGATAGCGAGGCCGACGGCGAGTCCGATCGCGCAGCCGGAACCGCAGAGCAGAAGCGATTCGATGAAGAACTGCGCAAGAATCTGGTCTGCGCGCGCGCCGATGGCCTTGCGAACGCCGATCTCGCGCGTTCGCTCCGTGACCGAGACGAGCATGATGTTCATGACGCCGATGCCTGCGACGACGAGCGAAACCGCGCCGATGAGCGCAACGACGAGCGTCATCGCGTTGAAGATGCCGTCGATGCCCTGTGTGATCTGCCCCTTGTCGAAGGTTTGATACCGCTGCCCTGCGCTTCCGCCGTGGAGGATGCGCAGTTCCTTGATGACCGCGACTTCCAGCTGCGGTATCAGTGACGGGTTTGCAGCGATGAAGCGCCCGGCAAAGACGGTCGAGCCGCGCACGTACGTATTGACGAACGTCGTCCACGGAATCGAGACGTCGCCACCGAAGCTTGCGTTGATGAAGCCGTGATGCGGCGGCTGCAGCACGCCGACGATGACGTAGCGCTGCGATCCGGCGTAGAGGTTCTGGCCCGTGGGGTCGCCACCCGCCGGAAAGAGCCGCTTGTAGGCGTCGTTCGAGATGACGCAGACTTTTGCGGCGGAAGTGATGTCGTTCTCCGTGAAGCGCCGCCCGTATTCGAGCGGCGTCGTGTTGAACGGAATCGAGCCGTCGGGCGATATCGTGTAGCGCGCCTGATGGTGCCCGACGTGAACGAGGTCGCTGTGCGCGCCGATCGGCTCCGCGCCGACGATGCCCGGAATGGTGCTCTTGATGACTGCGAGATCGCTGAGACGAATGCTCGCCATGGTCGCGTTGCGCTGCGTCGTGTTCGGAAAGACGACGAACGAGTTGTCGGTGACGCTGCCGAGAGCCGCGTTGACGGCGCCCCCCATGCTCTTACCGAGCACGAGAATCGCGACGACGGCGCCGACGCCG
>DAHUYK010000122.1 GCA_027315245.1 Vulcanimicrobiota bacterium
CGTAGCGATTCCGCAGGAATCGTGAAGTCGAGGGACCGTTGCTGTCATCCCGAGCGTAGCGATTCCGCAGGAATCGTGAAGTCGAGGGACCGACGTTAGCGCGATGCCGTCTACGTACGACGCGATCATCATCGGCGCGGGTCACAACGGGCTCGTCTGCGCCTGCTATCTAGCGAAGGCCGGGCGCAAGGTGCTCGTGCTCGAGCGCCGCGAGGTCGTGGGTGGCGCGTGCGTCACCGAGGAGCCGTGGCCCGGATATAAAGTGTCGACGGCATCCTACGTGAACAGCCTGTTCCGCCCGGAGATCGTGCGGGAACTGAACCTGACGGCGCACGGCTACGAAGTCATCGAGCGCGACCCCGCATCGTTCTCGCCGTTTCTCGACGGTCGCTCGCTCATGCTCGGCCGCGGCATAGAGAAGGATGCGCGTGAGATCGCCAAGTTCAGCAAGCGCGACGGGGAGCGCTATCCCGAATACGAAGCGATGCTCGAGCGGGTCGCCGCGGTCGTCGAGCCGACCCTCGACGAAATCCCACCCAACGTGCTGCGCCCATCCGTGCGCGACCTCCGCACTCTCTGGTCTCTACGCAAAAGGCTCGTAGCGAGCGGTAACGCCGTCAGCGAAATCGTCGAAGTTCTCACCGGTGCCGCACGCCCGATCCTCGACCGCTGGTTTGAGTCCGAACAGTTGAAAGGAACGCTCGCGACCGACGCAATCATCGGCGCGATGGCCGCCCCGTCGATGCCGGGAACGGCATACGTCCTCTTTCACCACGTCATGGGCGAGACGAACGGCAAGAAAGGGGTGTGGGCGTATATGCGCGGCGGCATGGGGAACATCGCGCAGGCGCTTGCCAGCGTCGCGAAAGCCCACGGTGTGGAAGTCCGCACGAGTGCAGAAGTCGCGCGCATCAACGTGCGCGGCGGCTGCGCAGTCGGCGTCACGCTGGCAAACGGCGACGAGTATCGCGCGAAGAAGATTGCCAGCGGCGTCGACGCGCATCTCACCTTCGAGTGCTTCATGGACCCGTCGCAGCTTCCGGACGACTTCCGCGCCGCTCTGGCGCGCGTCTCGTACGAAAGCGGATCGGTGAAGATCAACCTCGCCCTCGATGCACTTCCGCAGTTTGTGAGCTTGTCATCGAGCCATGTCACCGCTCGTAATCCTGAGCGTAGCGCCGTAGCCAACTGTCATCCTGAGCGTAGCGCCGTAGCCAGCTGTCATCCTGAGCGTAGCGAACGTAGTGAGCGGAGTCGAAGGACGAGGGACCATGTCGGCCCCGAGCATCGAGGCACCATCCACTTCTGTCCGGATCAAGATTTCATCGAGCGTGCGTACGACGACGCGAAGTACGGAGAACCCTCGCGCGAGCCGGTCGTGGAACTTCACATTCCCTCCGCCATCGACGATACGCTGGCGCCTTGCGGAAAGTTCGTCGCCTCCATGTTCGTGCAATACGCTCCGTATCAGCTTAAGAGCGGTCCCTGGACGCAAAGGCTCAGGGACGAGTTCGCCGACCGTTGCTTTGCGATCGTCGAGCAGTACGCACCGGGCTTCACCGCATCTGTGCTTCATCGCCAAGTGCTCACGCCTGCCGATATCGAGGCGCGCTTCGGACTCACCGGCGGAAATATTTTCCAGGGCGCGATGTCGCTCGACAATCTCTTTGCGTTCCGCCCCGCCTCCGGATACGCGGCCTATCGCACGCCGATTCGGAATCTTTTCCTTTGCGGTTCCGCGGCCCATCCCGGAGGCGGCGTCATGGGCGCCGCCGGCCGGAATGCCGCACGCGTCATGCTGCGCGCGTAGTTCTCACTTCAGGAACGTCAGCCCCCACGGCGTCGATACGCCGTTCGTCATCGTGAGCGAGGCGCTCATGGTGCTGGAGAACGGCGGTTTGTACTCGAGGACGGCGTTGGCGCTGCGATTCGACACCCACAGGTTCCCGGACGGGTCGATCGCGAGCGCTTCGGGGTCGGTAACGGGCAGCGTCATAGCCGCAGGGCTCGCGCTCGTGAAGGGTGGCTTGTACTCGTACACGTCATCGTGCCCCGGGTCGGCGACGAAGAGATCGCCGCTTGCGTCGAACGCGATTGTCTGCGGATTGGACAGCGTACCCGCGCCAAGCGTGAGGGCCGCGTTGCTGCCGCTCGTGAACGGCGGGGAGTACTCGACGATGTCGCTGTTGTTCGTGTCGGCGACCCAGAGGTTTCCGCTCGGATCGATCGCCAGGCCCTCAGGACCGCTGATGCCATTTGAAATCACCACGGCCGCCGAGCTCGAAGCGGTGACGGGCGCCGTGAACTCGGAGACGGAATGCGCGCCCCAGCTAGCGACGAACAGATCGCCCGCGCGGTCGAACGCGACGCCCTCCGATGCACCGGTGCTGCTCACCGGAAGCGTCATTGCGGGGGTGCTCGATGCCGTGAGCGGCGTCTTGTACTCGAGCACCGAGTACTTGCCGGCATACAACGTGTAACCGGTCGCGACCCATAGGTTACCCTGGCTATCGGAAGTCATGTTCCAGGGCTCGCCCGTCGCGACACCGCTGACTTTTGCGGCGCCGGTATACGGCGCACGGAATAAGGAAAGCGTACCCGAGGTGCCGCTCACCTGCATGCCGACGACGAGTCCAGCGGAGGTTCCGGCAGGTGGATTGGGTGCAACACCCGTCGATGTGCATGCAGCCAGAGCGACGAGAGTACATGCCGATAGAAACGCTGAGAGTAAAATACGCAAAGAGGGCCTCCTCATTGGTAGGGAGTGAACGTTAGGGTGTCTAGCAGTACGCCGGGTGAGACGCCTCTACCTCGCAGCCGGTTGCTTAAGGCGCAGGGCTGCTCTTCCTCCAAGGGTGCTCGGATGCTCCGAGGGCCGCATTCATGGCGCGAGCCCACACGAAGAGCGCATCGCTCAAACGGTTGAGGTAGCGCAGCGCCGCACCATCGACGTAACCGCCTGCGTCGCTCAGCGTGAGCACGCGGCGCTCCGCGCGCCGGCAGATCGTGCGCGCGAGGTGCAGCATCGCACCAGCCGCTGAACCGCCAGGATGAATGAAGGTGTCGAGTGCAGGCAGCGAGGCTTCCGCTTCGTCGATCGCGCGCTCGAGTGCGGTGACGTCGCCGTCACGTATAGCCGGCACGGCGCGCGCCGTGCTCTCGGGCGTAGCTAGCTCCGCTCCGAGATCGAAGAGCTTATCCTGCACCCACGCAAGCCACGCCGCCACACTCTTGGCGTTGGGCGCTTCGCTCTTGTCAGCGTTGGGCGCTTCGCTCTTGTCAGCGTTGGGCGCTTCGCTCTTGTCAGCGTTGGGCGCTTCGCTCTTGTCAGCGTTGGGCGCTTCGCTCTTGTCAGCG
>DAHUYK010000077.1 GCA_027315245.1 Vulcanimicrobiota bacterium
GCGAACGCGCATGCGACTGTCATCTCGAGCGTAGTGAGCAAAGCGAACGCGCATGCGACTGTCATCTCGAGCGTAGTGAGCAAAGCGAACGCGCATGCGACTGTCATCTCGAGCGTAGTGAGCAAAGCGAACGCAGTCGAGAGAAGCGCCTCAGCGCAATGCCCACTGCGCCGGCCCCTCGACTCCGGCGCTACGCGCCTACGCTCGGGATGACAAAGCACGCGCCTACGCTCGGGATGACAAAGCGCGCGCCTACGCTCGGGATGACAAAGCACGCGCCTACGCTCGGGATGACAAAGCACGCGCCTACGCTCGGGATGACAACGGTGCGCGCGTTACCTTCCGGCGAGGGTGTTCGCGTACCAGTTTTCGAGGTCTGAGTGATACTGCACGAGCGAGTCGTGATTCAAGTAGATCATATGTCCGGACTGGTAGAATCCGTAGGTGATATGCGACTCGAGGCTCGGCTCGAGATTCAAGTGTTCCAGCGTGTAGACCGTCGCGAGCCAAGGCGTCGCGAAATCGTAGTAGCCGTTCGCTGAGAAGATGCGCAGGCTGGGATTGAACGTCATGGCGTTCGCAAGATCCGGCGCCGTATTCAGCGTCGGCTGACCGTCATGGCTGAAGTTCCAGCCCCCTTCTCTGTGAATCAGACCGTACGCTAGCACGCGATAGGTCTCCGGAGGGTGATAACCAAGCACGTCTTGGATGTAGTAGTTGTTCGACGCGGTGAACGCGGAGTCGATCGCTGCATCGGTGGGATCCCACGGGAATGAGTTCTCGACGCGGTCGAGCATGTCGCTCTGATAGCGTGAGTCGTAACGCCCGACTTCAGTGCCGGCGTTGCGCTCGAGCTGGACGAGAAACGTCTGGTACGGAATTCGTAGGTTCGCGTTGCGAATGAACTGCTCCGACAGCCCCGTGAAGCGATGGAGCTTCGCGACGACGTCGTCGTACTCGCCTCGAGGAAGCCGCGAACCCATCGCGAGCGCGTTCAGGTACTCACCCATCGCGAAGTCTCGCGACTGCGATACGGCCGTTTGCACGTCGGCGGGCGCATCGGGCAACCGATGGTGGTACCACGCGGTCGCCGTCTCCGTGGGAAGGTAAAAGATATAGGACCAGTCGCCGCCGGCTTGCGGCACGCTGTTGCCGTAGGTGCTAGCGTAGAGCGCGAAGTTCAGAATCGACGACTGCAGCACGACGCCGTTGATCCCAATGCCCTCGTTCTGCAGCACGTTGACGAGCATGGCGGAACGCGGCGTGCCGTACGACTCGCCGAAGAGGAACTTCGGAGAGTTCCAACGGCCGAACTTCGTGACGTACCGGTCGATGAACTTCGCAAAGGACTGCACGTCGGGGTCCGCTCCGAAGAAATCCTTCGGTGTGCCGGCATCGATGAGACGGCTGTACCCGCTCGCGCACATGTCGATGAAGACTTCGTCGGTACGGTCGAGCAGGCTGTATTGGTTGTCGACGATACGATAGGGCGGGGGCCCCGTCATTCCGCCGTCGTTCACCACGACCCGAACGGGACCGAACGAGCCCATCCGCAGCCACACCGTCGAGCTTCCCGGGCCACCGTTGTACATGAACGTCACGGGCCGCTGCGACGGATTCGCGCCGTCGAGCGTGAACGCGGTGTAGAACATACGGCAGCCGGGCTTACCGTTGCTCGTCGTGACGACGAGCGTTCCCGCACGCGCCGTGTAGGCGTAACTATGGCCGTCCATGACGAGCGTATGGTGCGTTACGACATCGGGATACGCGGCATGCACCTCGCGATGCTGCTGCGGCGGCGGCGAGTGCCGCTCTGCGGGTGCTGCCGCGATCGCGAACACCGAGAGCGCACAGAGGACGAACGTTGCGCAGATTCTCTTCATCATCGCTCCTATCGAATCGACAGCACGCCCGAGTACCAGCGCTCTAAGTCAGCGTGATACTCAGAGAGAGAAGGAAGGTTCAGGTAGATCATGTGTCCTGACGGATAGAAGCCGAAGGTGATGTGATTTTGGAGCTGCGGCGCGATGCCGAGATGCGTGAGCGTGTAGACGGTTGCATAGTACGGTGTCGCAAAATCGTAATAGCCGTTCGCGGAGAAGACGCGCAGGTTCTTGTTGTACGTGAGCGCCTGAGCCAGGTCCACGGCGACGTTCGTGACGGCCGTTCCATTGTGTTTCCAGTCCCAACCGCCGTTCGCCCCGATGATGTTGTAGACGCTCGTACGATAGAGCAACGGCGTGTGGTAGTGGAGATCGTCACGCAGGTAGGCGTTGATCGCGGTTGTGAACGGCGCGTCGATTCCCGCGTCGGTAGGATCCCACTCGGGCTGTTCCCCGATGCGATCGAGTGCGTACGTCTGATAGCGCGCGTCGAGGCGGCCGATCACCTGGCCGCGGCTGCGCAGCACCTGGCTCTCGAAGCGCCAGTACGGCACGCGCAGGTTCGAGTTTCGAATGTACTGCTCGGAGAGTCCGGTATAGTAATGAAGCTTTGCGACGACGTCGTTGTACGTCGAGGGCGACAGCGCCGAGCCTTGAGCCAGCGCATCGAGATACTCCGTGCTCGCGAAGTGCTCCGCCTGCGCCGCAAATGACTGCACGCTTCCGTGACGTGGAACGGCGTGGTGGTACCAGGCCGCCGCAGCTTCGGTCGGGAGATAGAGGACGAACAGCCAGTCGCCGCCGCCGATTCCCGTTGGCTCGAACTCCCAATCGAGCGCAAAGCTCAAGATCGACGATTGCAGCACGACGCCGTTCACCGTGATGCCAGCGTTCTGCAGGTAGTTCACGAGATTTGCCGAGCGCGTCGTGCCGTACGACTCGCCGAAGAGAAACTTCGGGGAGTTCCAGCGATGAAACTTCGTGACGTAACGCTCGACGAACTGCCCAAACGCTCTCACGTCTTGATCGACGCCGAAGAAGTCCGACGGCTTGCCCTTGCCGATGATGCGCCCGAAGCCGCTGTCGGGCATGTCGATGAAGACGAGGTCGCTCTTGTCCAAGATCGTGTACGGATTGTCGACGATCCGGTACGGCGGTCCCGCCGTCTCCGTGGCGTTGGAGTTCACGACGATGCGCTTGGGGCCGACCGAGCCCATGTGGAGCCACATCGACGAGCTGCCGGGGCCGCCGTTGTACAAGAACGTCACCGGACGGCCGTTCGGATTCGCGCCGTCCAACGTATAGGCAACGTAGAACATGCGGCAGGTCGGATTGTGATGCTCGTCGCGCAGCGTGATCGTGCCGGCGCGAGCCGTGTAGGCATACGTATGCCCGTTCAAGACGATGGTATGGTGCGTAATCGCGTCGGGCGTCGGCGCCGGAGCCGCGAGAGCGAGCGGCGCGCCTACGAAGAGAACGGCGGCGGCGCATGAGGCCGCAAGCAGCGTACGGAGCATGGGGGCTGGTTGTCGCTCGTCGTCACGGCGCCCTTCAGGCCGCAAAGACGGCACCGATCAGCGCGCGCGGTACAGGGCCTGGCGAAGCCGGGCGACCGCCCCTTCGATCGTCTTGAGATAGGGGTCCATGGCGCCCTTGATGCGCTCGAGCCGCTCAACCCCCGCGTCGGTGATCGCGTAGATGCGGCGGGAACGCTTCGTCGGGTGATCCCAACTGGCACTCACGAAGCCGCGTTCTTCGAGCCGTCGGAGCAACGGATAGATTTTGTTCGTATTCACTGCGATGAGATCGCCGCAGAGCTGCTCGATTCGCTGCATGAGCCCATAACCGTGATCGGGCTGCTCTTCGAGCAAATGCAGTAACAACGCCGGGAAGATCGTCTTGCTCTTGATCGGCCCTTTGAGAATCTCGTCTACGGGGCGATCGTGCACACGCACGATGACGTGGGGGGACTCAAGCAGGGACATGAGCGCGGACCTCCTTGCGATATGCCTGGTCGATCTCGCCGGCATACTGCTGCTCGACGACGCGGCGCTTGATCTTCATTGCGGGTGAAAGCTGGCCGTTCTCGACGGTGAACTCTTGGGGGATGACGATGACACGCCGGATTTGTTCGAATGTGGCGAGGTCGGCGGTCTGGCGCTCGACTTCGCGCGTAAGGAAATCGACGACGTCGCCGCGCTTCGCAAGCGCCTCCGGAGGAACGGCCGCGTCGATGGCGAGCGCGTTGCGCACGAGATCCCAGTTAACGTTCAGGATAGCGGCCGGATGCGCACGGCCGTCGCCGATCACCATTGCCTGCGTGACGTAGACGGAGCGCTTGATCGCCGATTCGACGCGCGCCGGCGCGATGAACTTTCCGCCCGCGGTCTTGAAGAGTTCGCGTTTGCGGTCGGTGATGTATAAGAATCCGCGCTCATCCATCGATCCGATGTCGCCCGTATGCAGCCAGCCGTCTTCGAGCGCAGCAGCGGTCGCGGCTTCGTCGCGGTAGTAGCCCTTCATGACGTGGCGGCCTCGTGTGAGCACCTCACCGTCGGCTGCGATCTTCACCTCGACGCCCGGTATCGGTTTGCCGACGGCGCCGAACGCGTTGCCCTTCAAACGGCTGACCGTCGTCACGGGTGAGGTCTCCGTCAGCCCATATCCTTGCATAATCGGCAACCCCATGCCGAGGAACGTCATTGCGGTATCGACGTGCAACGCGGCGCTGCCGCTCGTGAAGAAGGCGAGGCGGTCGAGGCCGAGCCGCTTGCGGATCTTCGACAGCACGAGTGACCGCGCGGCAACGTAGGGCAGCCATAGGCGCCATGCGGAACGGCGACGGATCACTTTTGCGTACATGTAGTCGTGTCCGGTGCGCAGCGCCCACGGCACGAGTTTTGCCTGCAGCCCCCCATGCTGGAGCGCCGTCGCGGCGATGCCCGCGAGAACGCGGTCGAAGATCCGCGGCACAGCGGTCATCGAGACGGGACGAACGTCGACGAGATCCGCGACGAGCGTATTGGGATCGTGGCAGATGGAGTACCGCACGCGCGCAAGCAGATAGATGTAGATCATCGTATGCTCGAAGATGTGCGAGTAGGGCAACGCCGAGAGCACGTCTGCGCCCGAGCGTATGCCAACAAAGCCGTACGCTGCCGCAGACTGCGCGTCGAAACCGATGTTGTCGTGCGTCAGCATCACACCCTTTGGGTCGCCGGTGGTGCCCGATGTGTAGATGAGCACCGCGAGATCGCCGGGCTGCGCAACCGATGCAACGCGCGCCAGCGGCGCACCGCCGGCTTCGAAAATGGCGAGCGAAGACTCACCTCTTCCTTCGAAGACGATCGTCTGCGGCGTCGCCACCGCGTGAAGGCGATTGAGCGCGTCGCACGTGTCGACGAAGAGCAGCTTCGCGCCGGAGTGCGCGAGTATGTAGCCCGTCTGGTCGAGCGCCTGCGTCGGATAGATCGGAACGACGACGCAGTCGGCGAAGAGCGTCGCAAACGCCGCGACGATCCAATCGATGCAGTCGTGCGAAACGAGCGCGACGCGGTCGCCACGTTCCAGGCCAGCGCTGCGAATCGCGGCGGCAAGGTTCTCGACACGCTGCAGCAGCGCGCCGCTCGACGTAGGCGTCCATGCGCCGCTCACGCGCTCGACGAACGCCTCCGCGCGCGGCCGCGCTAGCGCCTCACGCACGAGCCGCGGCAGCGTCTTCGTCGGCGGGAGGCCCATTGTAAAAATATCATTCGCTGAACTCCCGAGGCTTCCTTATAGACGCAGGTATGGGCTCGCACGCTCGAGGCGACCAGGGTTCATGCCGGCGACGTCGAGCAACTCGTCGAGGGTCGTATACGGCCCTTCGAGCGTGCGCATCTCGACGATGCGCTGGGCAATGGACGCGCCTATCCCGGGGACGCGTGCGAGGTTTCGCGCGTCGGCTGTATTCAGTTCGACGGGCGCGACGTGGCGGCGACGAGCGGCCCGGCGATGCGGTCTGCGCGAACGCGGACGGCGCGAGCGAAGCCTGCGGGAGCGACTGCGATGCACCTGCGGATACGAGCGCGGCTCGTTCGTGTACGCCGGAGCCCTCGGAGGCGTCGTCCGCAGCATGACCGCCGGAGGCTGGGGGACGGGATGGAAGACTGCCAGCGCCGCAAGCGCGACGACGCCGGCGAGGATCGCATAACGTACCATGCCTCTCGTTTCACGACGAAGGCCGCAAGCGGAAAGGGGCGTGCGAGCGCAGGCGCGATACGAAGGGCGTATGGCCAAGGGGTACGACTTCGCCGCGATCGAGCACGCGTGGCAAGAACGCTGGGAACGAGAGCGGCTCTACGAAGCGCCTCGCGTTCCCGGCGAGCACAAGTACTATGTGCTGGAGATGCTTCCGTATCCATCGGGAGATCTCCACGTTGGACACGCGAAGAACTATTCGCTCGGCGACGCGATCGCACGCATGATGCGCATGCTCGGCTGTGCGGTGCTGCACCCGATGGGCTGGGACGCGTTCGGGCTGCCGGCCGAAAACGCAGCGATCCAGCGCGGCATCGATCCCGCGACGTGGACGCGATCGAACATCGCCAACATGGAACGCCAGGTTCGACTTCTCGGCACGAGCTACGACTGGTCGCGCGAGATCGCGACGTGCGATCCGGAGTACTACCGTTGGAACCAGTGGCTCTTTGCACGGCTCTTCGAGAGCGGGCTGGCCGTCAAACAAGAGGCGCCCGTGAACTGGTGCCCGCGCGATGGAACGGTGCTCGCGAACGAACAGGTGATCGACGGACGCTGCTGGCGCTGCGAGACGCTCGTCGAGCGGCGTAAGCTCTCGCAGTGGTTCTTGCGCATCACGTTGTACGCGCAGCGTCTGCTTGCCGATCTCGACGCGCTCGATGACTGGCCCGACAGGACGAAGACGATGCAGCGCAACTGGATCGGACGCAGCGAGGGCACGCACTTTTCATTTGCCGTCGAGAGTAGTGACGAGCGTATCGCCGTCTTTACGACGCGCGTCGACACGCTCTACGGCGCCACGTATCTTGCGGTTGCGCCCGAGCATCCGATCGTCGAGAATATCGTCGCGCCGGCGCAGCGCGACACGGTGCGGGCGTTTGCAGAGAGCCTCACGTCGCGCTCGGAGCTGGAGCGAACGAGCCTCATGAAAAAGGAGGGCGTGTTCACGGGGGCGCACGCCCTCAACCCGCTTTCGCACGAGCGCATCCCGATCTGGGTCACGAACTACGTCGTTGCCGAATACGGAACGGGCGCGGTCGGCGGCGTGCCGGCGCACGACGAACGCGATTTTGAGTTCGCCCGCGCGTACGGCTTACCGCTTACGCGTGTCATCGTGCCCGCCGAAGGCAACACGGAGGCGCCGCTGCCGTACGTCGACGACGGAACGCTGGTCAACAGCGGCGAGTTCACCGGAATGCCGAGCGCACGCGCGCGCGCGGCGATGACGGAGCGTCTGGCCGCGATGGGCACTGGCGAGGCGCAGGTGAACTTCCGTT
>DAHUYK010000143.1 GCA_027315245.1 Vulcanimicrobiota bacterium
GCGAGGATGTCCGCGAGGTAGAGGAGGGCGGTGTGCTCTCCGAGCCGGTAGGAATGCCATGCGACCTCAGCCGACTGCTCGAGCGCCTCATCGGCAATCGCCCATCCGTTGAGCTCCTCTCCGAGTGCAAGCGATAGATAGGCGCGGTCGCAGAGCGCGAAGATCTTCCACGGCGCCTCAACGTCGAAATCCAAGAGCGCGCGAAAGCGGCGCATCGCTTTTGCGTAGTCGCCGTCGATGGCGGCGAACCACGCGGCGGCGCGCGTGATGTGGTACAGGTTGACTTCGAGATACGGCGTGCGGCGGATGCTCTCCACGCGCCGCAGGACGCTCGCCATGACTGCCGGCATGTACGTTTCGCGCGCATAGATCGACGCATTGCGCAGCGTCGAGCATTCGAGCATCGCGTCGCCGCCTGCCAGTGCGGCAGCTTGCTCGAGATGCATGAGCGCGCCGATATAGTTTCCGCGATTGACGGCAAGGATACCGCGCAGCTCTTCTCGCCTGCCCAGATAGCTCGGCGTCGTAATGTGCGCGAGCAGCTCCTCGGCTTTGTCGATCTCGCGGTCCATCCAGTGGAGAACCGCGCGCTGGTAGTACGCTTCCGCGCGCTCCTCGTCGTCCGCGGCGGTGCGCAGCGCGGTGCGCAGGAGGCCTTTGGCGGCCTTTCCGCCCTGCCTCGCGATGGCTGCGGCCATGAGCGAGTACCAAGCCGAACGGTCCTTCGCGCGCGACGCGCGGAGCACGCGCTCGGCTTCGGCATGCTTCCTCATGCGAAGGTACGTTCTCGCCAGGAGCAGGTCGCGAGCGATGCCGCGTTTATCTCGCAGGAGCTCGACGCAGGTGTCGTAATCGGCGCGCAGGAACGCTTCGCGCGCACTGCGCAGGCTCAAAATCGAAGCCCTCGCCGTCATAGCGAGGGCTTCGGTGTAGGAAGGGGCTGCGCCCCTGCGCTAGCCCGTTGGTCCGATGCCGACGTCGGCGCGACGGACGGGGGCAAACGGGTGGTGAACGACGACTGAGCCGGTCGGACCGGCGCCGACGTCCATGCCGGTGGGGCCGATGCCGACATCGGCGGCGTGCGCGCCGGTAAAGCTGAGAAGCAGGCTAATGATGATCGAAAGCATGCTTCAACCCTAACGGAGCGCCACATGAGGGCATAGGGCCGGTCCGTAAGGAAACCGTGCACGAAACGTAAGGAAATTGTTTAGATGCCCGGGGTAAAAACGCCAGGCGTATGGCATGGCGGCCGCATAGGATGAGGGCACGATGCAGCTGATCGACGGCCGTCTCGTCTTCTCGGCTTCGGACCTGAACGGGTTTCTCGAGTGTGCGGCCCTCACCGGCTTGGAACGCAAGGCCGCAGCGGGGATGACGGTACGGCCCGAACCGGACGAGACGACGCGGCTCATCGCCCGCAAGGGCGACGAGCACGAACGCCGCTATCTCGACGCGCTGCTCGCCGGTGGCGTCGACATCTGCGAGATTCGTCCGGCCGGCCATGCCGGCGGCCAGACCCTGCGCGACGCCGAGAGCGCGACGCTCGCTGCAATGGAGCGCGGCGTCGCGATCATCTATCAGGGCACGTTCTTTGACGGCACGTTCATGGGGCATGCGGACTTTCTGCGCCGCGTCGAGCGCCCGTGCGCGAAGTGGCCGTGGAGCTATGAAGTCCTCGATACGAAGCTCGCGCTCTCCACGAAGACGTACTTTCTCGTTCAACTCTGCAACTACAGCGAGCACGTTGCGCGGCTGCAGGGAACGATGCCGCAGCGGTTCGTCGTCATTCCGGGCAGCAACGTCGAGACGCCTGGCGACGTGTCGGAGTACTTGGCGTATTACCATCATTTGAAGGCAGCATTCCTTGCCTATATGCGCTCCGGAACCGACGGCGCATACCCGCACGAGGTGGGCCACTGCCGCGTCTGCCGCTGGCGTACGGCCTGCGAGCAGCGCAGAGACACGGACGACTACCTCGGCCTCGTCGCGTGGATGCGCCTCGACGCGATCCGCCGTCTCGAGAACGCTGGCGTCAGGACGATCGCGCAGCTTGCTGCCGCCGGCGAGACGCAGCGGCCCGACGGCATGAAGCCCGAGACGTTTGCGCGCTTGCACGATCAGGCGCGCCTGCAGCACGCGCAGCGTACGACCGGCACGTACGCGTACGAACTGCTGCCGCTGCAGCCGGGCCGCGGGTTCACCCTGCTTCCGCCACCCGACGAGGGCGACGTCTTCTTCGACATGGAAGGCGACCCGCTCTACACGCCGGATCGCGGCCTGGAATACCTGTTCGGCATCTATCTCGCCAAGGAGCAGCGCTATATTGCCTACTGGGCCCGCAGCGATCGCGACGAGCGCGCCGCTTTCGAGTCGCTCGTCGACTTCATCGACGTGCGGCGCGCGTCGTACCCGCGAATGCACGTCTATCACTACGCACCGTACGAAACGACGGCGCTCAAACGCCTCTCCGGCTACCACGCCACGCGCGAAGAATCGCTCGACGTGCTCCTGCGCGCACAAACGTTCGTCGATCTTTACGCCGTCGTACGCCAGGGAATGCGCATCTCGCAACCATCGTACTCCATCAAGAAGCTCGAGCCGTTCTACCATTTTACCCGCGATACGAAGACGCAGCGCGGCGACGACTCCATTCTCATGTTCGAATCCTGGCTCGTCGACGGCGACGACAATGTTCTCGTCGATATCGAGAACTACAACCGTGACGACTGCATCTCGACGCAGCGCCTTCGCGACTGGCTCCTCGAGTTGCGGCGTGAACTCGCGGTACGGGACGGCGACTTCCCGTGGAAACCCGAGCCTGTTCCACGCGAAACCGAAGGCGCGCCCGACGACGACGAACGCGAACACCTTCGGGCGACGCTGCTCGCGGGTCTCCAAACGCCGCAGAGCTTGCAGCAGCTGCGCGATGCTTCGGAAGCGTTTCGAACGCGCTGGCTTCTCGGGCATCTCCTCGATTATCATCGCCGTGACGAGAAGCCCGCGTGGTGGGCCTACTTCTACCGCTGCGAAAACCAAGACGAGCTCGTCGAGTTCGACCGCGAAGCGCTCGCTGGATTACGTCACCGCGGCGACATCGCGCCGTATAAGCTCAAGCCGCGCGATCGCAACGAGGTCCACGTCTATGAGTTCCCGGACCAGACGCACGCATTCGTCGAAGGAGCGAACGCGCATCTCTTAGATCCGCGCCATCCTCGCACTGCCGGAACGGTCGTCCGCCTCGACGAGGAGGGCCGGGAGCTGCATCTCAAGGTAGCACAAAACGTGGACCCGGAATCGATCGCGGCGCTCGTCCCGCTGCCGGTCGTCGGGTCGAAGCCGCTGCGGGAGGCGCTGCTCCAGGTTGCCCGCTCGTACGCACGCGGAAGCTTCGAGGAACATCGCGCGCTCGCCGACGTCCTTCTCCGGCGCTTGCCGCGACTGCGCGATCGACCGCATGGGTCGCGGCTGCAGCCCGAAACGATCGACGTTGGCAAGCTATCGGCGCTGGCAGAACAACTCGATCGGAGTTTTCTCTTCATACAAGGTCCGCCCGGTAGCGGAAAGAGCACGCTCGGTGCCGGCGTCGTGCTGTCGCTTCTACGATCCGGGAAACGCGTTGCAGTTCTTGCGAACGCGCATAAGGCCGTGCACAACCTTCTGCACATAATCGAGGAGAAGGCGCACGCCGCCGGTCAGACCTTTCGCGGTATGCAAAAGTATAGCGAGAGCAACGAGGGCTCGCGCTATCAATCGGCAACGCCCGACTCGCTCATCGAACCCGTCGCCTCGAACGAGGCGTTCGCGCAACCGCACGATCTTGCGGCCGGCGTTGCCTGGAGCTTCTGCCGCGAGGATCTCGTCGGTGCCTACGACTATCTCGTTATCGAGGAAGCGGGGCAGGTCTCGCTGGCCAACGCGATCGCGTGTGCGCCGTGCGCGCGCAATATCATCTTGCTCGGCGATCCGCTTCAACTCGCACAAGTCTCGCAGGGCACCCATCCCCCCGGAGTCGAGCTCTCCGTGCTGGAGCATCTCCTTGGCGAGCATACGACGGTTCCGCCGGACCGCGGCGTCTTTCTCGATCGCTCGCACCGCCTGCACCCCGATATCTGTGACTTCATCTCGGAGAGCGTCTACGGCGGCCGCTTGCAGCCGGGTAAGGCGACAAGCGCGAATCGCGTCGAGTCACCGGGACTGCACGGGAGCGGTCTGCGCTTTCTCGGAGTCGAGCATATCGCCAACGAGCGCGAGTCGGTCGAGGAAGCCGACCGCATCGCGCGAGAGATCGCGCTCCTGTGCGAAGGGCGTGTCACCATAGGATCGTCCGGCGGCGCCCCCAGCGAACGGCGGTTTACGCAACACGACGCCCTCGTCGTGACGCCGTACAATGCGCAGCGCCGTCTGATCGAACGCCGGCTGAGGGATGCTGGTCTCGGCGCTGTGCGCGTCGGCACCGTCGACAAGTTCCAAGGCCAAGAAGCCCCCGTCGTGTTCTATTCGATGACAACGTCGAGCGGCGACGACGTGCCACGCGATCTCGCGTTCCTCTTCGAAAAGAATCGCTTCAACGTCGCAGTATCTCGAGCGCAGTGCATGAGCGTCGTCCTCTGCTCACCGCGCCTGCTCGAAACGCGTTGTAGTACGCCTGCGCAGGTTGCACTCGTCAACCTGCTCTGCCGCTACGTCGAAGCGGCAACGACGCAAAGCTTGGACCCAGCCCCTTGGCGTCCACCCGCCCAGGCGTGATAGCATATGCGTGAGGTGCCGATGCGAATGCTGCGCAACCTGGACGAGAAGCCGTACGTGGAAATCCTCTCCGGCCGCTGGGTCGAGAAGGTGAGCCCAGTCTACCGCCATGGTGCGTTGGAGCTCGATCTCGGCGGGATCATGCGCGCGCAGGCGAAAGGCCACGGACTCGTCGCGAGCGAGTGGCGATTCGATCTCTGCTCGGATCCTGTGAAGCGTACGACCGTCGTGCCGGACATCGCCTTCGTTTCCCTCCAGCGCATCCAAGGTCTCACCGATGACGACATCGCGGCGCCGTCGTTCGCACCGGACGTTGCCGTCGAGATCCGTTCCCCGGATGATCGAGAGCGAGACATTCAGGAAAAGATCGCGCTGTATCTCGCATACGGCAGCGTGCTCGTCCTGGACGTCGATCCAGCCCGCGCGACGATCGGGGCCCACGCACGCGAGAGCACGACGACGTACCAGAGCAACGAGCGCTTCTCGCACGCCGCTGCACCGTGGTTGACATTCGACCTTTCGAGGCTGTTCCAGCGCGACTGAAAGGCGAGAGCGAGCGTTTCGTCCGGGCTTAGGAGCCGAGCGGGCGACGTATACAACGGTACACGAGCCCCGAGGCAACACCAGCCTAAGGGAAACGCCGAACAAATAAACTCAAGCTTTCCCCTTGCAAAAGAGCCCGTGGTTTCGTCCGGGCCTAGGAGCCGAGCGGGCGACGTGTACAACGGTACACGAGCCCCGGGGCAACACCAGCCTAAGGAAACGCCGAACAAACAAACTCAAGCTTCCCCTTGCAAAAGAGCCCGTGGCTCTTTATAGTTCTTCGGGGTTGATCCCCTTAATGCGGTCATACTGCGTCTTCTTCGGAGGCGCGTTGACGCTCGCGTGCTCCTCGTATTCACCTTCGTACTGCACCGCTTGTGGTTCCCGGTTACGTTCGTACGCACTCATGAGGCGGCTCACGCCGTCGCCCGCGCCGCCCATGACCTCCGCGAAGGCGGCTTCGTCGGCCGTCATGCCGCCGAAGGTAAAGTCGAGCTGCGTGCGCGAGCGGCCCTCCTCGTCGACGTCCTGGCCCTCCGGCTGAATCTCGATTTGGCGGTACCGCGACATCCCGGTGCCCGCCGGGATGAGCTTACCGATGATGACGTTCTCCTTCAGGCCCAGCAGCGGATCGTACTTGCCCTTGATGGCGGCATCGGTGAGCACGCGCGTCGTCTCTTGGAACGACGCGGCCGACAAGAACGAATCCGTGGCAAGCGAAGCCTTCGTGACGCCGAGCAGCACCGGTGAGGCGCTTGCAACCTGCGCGGCATCCTGCTCGATGCGCTCGTTCATCTCGTTGAAGTGCGCCGATTCGACGAGCTGCCCCGGAAGGAAATTCGTGTCGCCGCCGTCGACGATCTTCACCTTGCGCAGCATCGAGCGCACGATCACTTCGATGTGCTTGTCGTTGATGTCGACGCCTTGCGAGCGGTAGACTTTCTGAACCTCTTCCACGAGGTAGTTTTGGAGTGCCGTCTGACCTTTGATGCGCAGGATGTCGTGCGGATTGAGCGACCCTTCGTTGAGCTGGTCGCCCGCCTCGACATGCTCGCCTTCGTGGACCGTCAGGTGCATACCGTAGGGTACGTCGTACTCGTGCTCTTCGCCGGTTTCGTCGGTGACGAAGACGACACGGTGGTTCTTCTCCTCCGCAATGCGAACCGTGCCGGTCTCTTCGGTGACGATCGCCTGTCCCTTGGGCTTGCGCGCTTCGAATATCTCTTCGACGCGCGGCAGACCCGTGATGATGTCTTCCGTCGCAACGCCGCCGGTGTGGAACGTTCGCAGCGTCAACTGCGTGCCCGGCTCGCCGATCGACTGTGCCGCGATGATGCCGACGGCGGTGCCGATGTCGGCCTTGCCGCTCGTCGCGAGGTCGCGCCCATAGCAGAGCGAGCAGACGCCGTACTTCGATCGGCACGTGAGCACCGAACGGATTTTGACCTCTTCAATGCCCGCCTCGACGATTGCGCGCGCCTTCTCTTCGGTGATCTCGTCGTTGCGCTTCACGATTGCCGTCGTAGGACGCCGCGGATCGGTGCGCAACTCTTCGGCAGCGCGCCTTCCGACGATGCGGTCGACGAGCGCTTCGATGATCTCCTTACCTGAACGGATGTCGCGAACGCTGATGCCGTTCGACGTGCCGCAATCCTCTTCGCGAACGATGACGTCTTGCGCGACATCGACGAGGCGCCGCGTCAGATAACCGGAGTCGGCCGTTCGCAACGCGGTGTCGGCAAGGCCTTTGCGTGCGCCGTGCGTCGAGATGAAGTACTCCAGGACGGTAAGGCCTTCTTTGAGCGACGCCTTGACCGGAATCTCGAGAATACGCCCCGACGGATCGGACATGAGCCCGCGCATGCCGCCGAGCTGCTTGACCTGCGCGATCGACCCACGTGCCCCCGACGTCGCCATCATGAACACCGGGTTGAGCGGATTCTGCGCGGCTTGCATCGCAGCGGTGACGTCGTCGCTCGCACGCGACCAGATTTCAATGGTCTTGTTGTACTGTTCATCGTCGGAGATGAACCCTTGCTCGAAGAGACGATGGAGATCGTCGACGTCCTTTTGGGCTTGGCTGACGATTTCGTGCTTTCGCTCGGGAACGATGATGTCGTTGATCGACACCGTCGTTCCTGAGAGCGTCGCGTAGTGGAAGCCCAGTTCCTTGATCGCGTCCAAAAAGCGCGCCGTCTCGGCGTTACCGTACGTGCGGTAGCAATCCGTGATAATCTTCTTCAGTTCGCTCTTGTCGACGATCCGATTGATGAACGGATGGTTCCAATGTTCGGGGAACGCCTGATTGAAGATGACGCGCCCGGCGGTCGTCTTGAGCATTTCGCCGTTGCGGCGCACCGAAATCCACTCTTGCAGCTTGATTCCGCGCGTTTCGTACGCCAGCACCGCCTCTCTGGCATCGGAGAACGCTCCGGCGGGTTTGCCGTCGCTCTGCGCGCTATCGTAATCCTCGAGTACCGCCGCTTTCGCCGGGCCCGTGTACTCTTCACGTTGGAACGTAAGGTAGTAGAGCCCGAGCACCATGTCTTGCGTCGGGATCGAGACGGGGTTGCCGTACGCCGGAAGCAAGATGTTGTTGCTCGAGAGCATGAGGATACGTGCCTCCGCCTGCGCGCCGGCGGAGAGCGGTAGATGAACGGCCATCTGGTCACCGTCGAAGTCGGCGTTGTACGGCGTGCAGACGAGCGGGTGAAGATGGATTGCCTTGCCCTCGACGAGGACCGGCTCGAAGGCTTGAATACCGAGGCGGTGGAGCGTCGGAGCGCGGTTGAGCAGCACCGGATGCTCTTTGATGACCTCTTCGAGTACGTCCCATACCTCGGGGCGCACGCGCTCGACCATGCGCTTCGCGCTCTTGATGTTGTGCGCGAGCGTCCGGTCGACGAGCTTCTTCATGACGAACGGTTTGAAGAGCTCGAGCGCCATCTCTTTCGGAAGGCCGCATTGATGAAGCTTGAGCGTCGGGCCGACGACGATTACCGAACGACCTGAGTAGTCAACGCGCTTTCCGAGCAGGTTCTGTCGGAAGCGCCCCTGCTTGCCCTTCAGAATGTCGGAGAGTGATTTTAGCGGACGGTTGTTCGGTCCCGTCACGGGACGTCCGCGCCGGCCGTTGTCGATGAGCGCGTCGACCGCTTCTTGCAGCATCCGCTTCTCGTTTTTAATGATGATTTCGGGCGCGTTGAGTTCGAGCAGCCGCTTGAGGCGGTTGTTCCGATTGATCACGCGGCGGTAGAGATCGTTGAGATCCGACGTCGCAAAACGCCCGCCGTCGAGCTGTACCATAGGACGCAGCTCCGGAGCGATGACGGGAACGGCCGAGAGGACCATCCACTCGGGGCGATTGCCGCTGGCGAGAAAGGCCTCGACGACCTCGAGCCGCTTGATGACTTTCAGGCGCTTCTGACCGGAGGTTTCCTTGAACTCCTTACGCAGGTCTTCTTGAATCCGCTTGAGCGTGAGGTCGCGCAGCAACTCGCGAATCGCTTCAGCTCCCATGCCGGCTTTGAAGCGGTTGCCGAACTTATCGCGTGCCTCGCGATATTTCTGCTCGGAAAGCACTTCGCGCTTCGCCAGCGTCGTGTCGCCGGGGTCGATGACGACGTAGGACGCAAAGTAAATGACCTTCTCGAGCTGGCGCGGCGACATATCGAGCAGAATGCCGATTCGGCTCGGCACGCCTTTGAGATACCAAATGTGGCTCACCGGCGTCGCGAGCTCGATGTGGCCCATGCGCTCGCGGCGCACCTTCGCGCGGGTGATCTCGACGCCGCAGCGATCGCAGATCATGCCCTTGAATCGAATGCGCTTGTACTTGCCGCAGTGGCACTCCCAGTCTTTCGTGGGCCCGAAGATCTTCTCGCAAAAGAGGCCGTCGCGTTCCGGCTTGAGCGTCCGGTAGTTGATCGTCTCGGGCTTTTTGACTTCTCCGAACGACCACGCGCGAATTTGCTCGGGCGACGCGAGGCCGATGCGCATTGCGTCGAAATTGTTGACGTCGATGAGGTTCAAGAGCTACCCCGGATGGGTCGCCTGCCGTCCACTTACGCAGGGAGCGTGGCTCACGTGGTCACGTAAGCGCTCCCACCGTCGTCTGGGCAGGGCTCCTTCGGCAGACGCGGGCGAGCCGGGCCGAAGGGCGGCACAGGGCGGTATTGTACCACCGCCCCGCGCACGCTGCAACTAAGAGCCGAAGAGCATGTAGCTGACGACGAGGCCGAAGAATCGCCCGCCTTCGTCACATGGCGGTCCTTGGTCCCTTGATGAGCCGCCGAGCGAGCGGGTCTCCAGCCCGGCCGCGCCAGCGCAGCTCATAGTTGAGCCGGCGCATCGCATTGCGAAGCTTTGCCGGCAAAGGCTGCGACCTCGTCATGCGCTCGGTGAGCGCGTGCGACGCGGCTAAAACGGGCCGTAGGCGAGCGAGCGTCGGGCGCGCGGCGGCGGGATGAGGCCCCGTGAATGCGATCAGCCGCGGGTACTCCGGCGCAAAGTACCGCGCGGGGTCGAAGCGCGGGAGGTCGTCTTCGGGCAAGACGTTACCGGGGGCGCCGAGCGAGGCGTACTGACGGCTCTTCTCGGCGTGCCGGCGGGGAGCGAGGGTGTGCCCGTAATGCGCGTACACGTACGGAAGCGCGACCCGGTCCCCGTCGACACCGTGGAGGTGCTCGTGCACGCGGCCTTCCCAACGCGCCGCGGGCGTGAAGCGAAAGAACGCCATGCGCCGTTCGATCGACGTGTACCAGTCGAACGATTGGTAGAAATGGCGTTGGTAGCCGTCGACGAAGGCGATGTGCGACGGTACGTCGACGAGGTGCTTCGCAATCGTCGCAGCCTGTGGTGTGTGCACGTCGTCTGCGTCGACGAAGGCAACCCAGTCTCCGGCGTGATGACGTGCGTGCAGCGCGAGACAGAGGTTGCGTGCTACCGCGAAGCCGGTAAACGGGGAACGATCCACGACGAGCCGGCCGTGCCGTGCGAAGGAGCTCGCATCGAGCGTCGCGGCGTGCGGCGAGACGCCGGTCGAGTTATCGTTGACGATCAATGTCGACGCGACACCGTCGAGCGATGCGAGCATCGCTTCGAGAAACGGCTCCTCCCTCGAACCGAGGATGAGATGTGCGGCAACCTGCACCGCGCCGTTCTTCGCAGAGTAATCGCCGTCTCCATTTGCGAAGGTCGTCGAGGTGGAGACACTGGAGCTTGCCGTCGACGCTCGTACGGCCATCGAAGACACGCGCGGCATCGGGCGGTATCTGCGAGCGATTCTTCGTCGCCTCGCGCCGCGGGAGGACGTGCGGCTCACGCTCGTCATCGGTGGTCTCTCGCGTTGGGGTGCGCGGCTCGCACTGGAGCGCGCCATCGGCAACCATCGCTTTCGGATATCGGCGAGCGTCCCGCGCTCGACCGACGTGCTCTGGAGTCCCGCGAACGGCACCTTTTTCCGCTGGCGAGGACCCGCGGTCGCGACCATTCACGATGCCGTGCCATTTCGCTATCCGCACGAGAACCAGCGGCATCGCCGCCGCGATCAGGGGCCGTTTCTGCGCTCCGCACAGCGAGCGACGCGAATCATTGCGGTATCGCATTTCGGCGCCGACGAGATCCACGCGGTGCTCGCCGTGCCGCGCGAGCGCATCGACGTCATCTACCACGGCGTGTCGCCGTCGTTCACGCCGGGAGAAGCGCTGCCGCACGCGCCGTTGGAACCCGGGGAGTACCTCCTCTTCGTCGGCGACCCAGCCGCCGAACCGCGCAAGAACTTCGACCTGCTCTGTGCGGCGCATCGTATGGCGTGGCCCAACGGCGACGGACCGCCGATCGCGGTCGCAGGAGTGCCGGCAGACGAGCGTGACGGCGTCGTCTTTGCGGGGCGTTTCGACGACGACCTCACCTCCGAGGTGAATCTCGGCTTACGAAACCTCTACCGGGGCGCTTTGGCAGTCGTCATTCCGTCATATCATGAGACGTTCGGGATGCCGCTCGTCGAAGCGATGGCCTGCGGTACGCCCGTGCTTGCCTCCGCGGCAAGTTCGCTCCCGGAGATCGCCGCCACCGCCGCGCTCTTCGCGCCGCCTCGCGACGTCGGGGCCTGGAGCGACGCGCTGCGTCGCATCACGCAAGACGGCGACGAGCGAGCGCGACTCATCGCACGCGGCATCGAGCGCGCCGCTACCTTTCAATGGAATCGCAGCGCGGAGCAGCACGTCGCAGCCTTTCGTCTCGCGTCGGCGCAATGATCCGCATCGGGGTGGACGCATGGAACCTCCCCGGCGACCGGCGCGGCATCGGCCGCTATCTGCGCGCGATCCTGCACGAATGGAATCTGCGCTCGCGCGATCGCGTCGCGGTGACGCTCGTCGTTCCCGAGTGGTATGGACGTTTCGGCGCGCAGCGTTACTTGCGCGAAGCCGGCGCAACGTACCCCGTGGTCTCCCGGCGCCTGCACGGTCTCGCGAAGTTGGATGCACTTTGGTTTCCCTTCAACGGCTGCAGTTGGACCGGCTTTTCACTGCCCGCCGTTGCGACGCTCTGCGACGCCTCGAACTTCGTCGTCCCCGGATATGCGCCCCTGACACGAAGCAACTTTCTCGCGGCCGCCGAACGCTGCCGCGCGCTCATCACGCTTTCGCGCTTCTCGCAAACCGAGCTCGCTCGCGAGTTGCACGTTGCGCCGGAGCGCTTGAAGCCGATACCGCTCGGTGTCGCGCCTGCACGTGCGCGCGACGAAGCCGCCGACGCTCGGGCTCGTGCTCTTGGTCCTTTCGTCCTCTTCGTCGGCACGATGGAACGCCGCAAGGGTATCGATCTCCTCGCGCGTGCGATGGCAATCGTACAGCGCGACCGCCCGGAACTGACGCTCGTCGTTGCGGGCGAGACGAATGCCGACGCCATAGCCGGCATTGACGTCCGCATTCGAACGCTGGGTTTCGTCGACGACGTCCTGCTCGCGGCACTGTATCGCGCGTGCGTCTTGTTCGCGTTCCCGTCACGCTACGAGGGATTCGGCCTGCCGATCCTCGAGGCGATGGCCTACGGTGCACCCGTCGTCACGTGCCGCGCAGCGTCGCTTCCCGAAGCGGGCGGGGATGCCGCGGCGTACGTCGAGCCCGAGGACGCCGCGGCGCTCGCTGCCGCAATCGCACAGATCGCGAGCGACGACGCCTACGCCGCCAGGCTTCGCGCGCGCGGACTCGAGCGCGCCGCCGGCATGACGTGGGCTAAGACTGCCGCCGCGACGCTCGCCGTGTTCGAGGGCCTACAGTGAGCGTGCACATCGCGACGGGCATCGTGCAACGCGAGGATTGCGTCCTCCTCGTCGCTTCGCGCTACGCAAATCACGAGCAGCCGCTATGGACGCTGCCGGGCGGCCGGCAAGAACCAAACGAACTGTCGCGCGAAACCGTGATTCGGGAACTGCGCGAGGAGACCGGTTTGGCCGGTGACGTTCTCGATCTCGCCTACGCAAGCGAAAGTTACGACGGCGACACCCACGTCGCCAACCTAACGTTCGCGCTACGCGTCCAAGGCACGATCCGCGTGCCGCGCGGGCACGACCACGTCGTCGACGTGCAATGGATTCCAATGGCCGGGCTTGAAACGTACCTCGCGGTAGCAGTCGTGCGCGAGCCGTTGCTCGCCTATCTGCGCGGTGAACGACGACGCTACTTTGGTTACCACGCGGCAGGGGTGAGCATTCGATGGTTGGAGTAGCGGCAGTCGCTCTTGTCGCGCATGTCAGCGTGCTGCAGGGCCGCGCGCTGATCGAGCGCGCCAGCGGTGGCACGATCGTCGCCACCCGCAACGATCCCGTCCTTGCGGGAGACACGTTCTCCACGACGCAGGGAAGCCAAGCGGAGATCGCACTGGGACCGTCGCTAGCGGTGCGTCTCGACGGCAGCAGCGCCGTGCAGATCGTCAGCCTTGCGCCGCACCATCGCGACATTCGCCTGCTCGGCGGAACGATCACCGTCTCGGCGCAGGCCGATGCCGACTCGCCGCGCATCGATACACCGTCCGTCGTCCTTGCGCCCGACGCTCCGGGACTCTTCGACGTTTCGCGCATCGGCGGCGAAACGAACGTTCTCGCACATCGCGGCACAATCCGGATCGTCACACCGAACGGCATGCAGGTGCTTGCGCCCGGCGAGCTCGTTTCAGTAGAAGGCTCGGCCTCGGCGCCGGAGCTGTCGTACGCGACCGCCCCGCCAAACGATGCCTTCTACGCTTTCAACGAGACCCGTGAGGCCGCGATCGTCGCGGCCGCCAACACGCCGCATCTACCGCCTGGCTTGCAGCGAACGACAGACCTCTCTGCGTACGGATCGTGGATCGAGCTGGCGCGTTACGGCGCGGCGTGGAAGCCGCAAGAACCGCGCGGGTGGGCGCCGTACATGCAAGGCCGCTGGCTTTGGCGAGGAGCCCTCGGCTGGACGTGGATTCCGCGCGAACCGTGGGGCTGGATTCCGTATCACTACGGCGCTTGGACCTACGACGCCGGCCATGGCTGGCTTTGGATTCCGCCGGCATCATCGTCATTGCCGGCGTGGAGCAACGCGAACGCCGTCTTCTTCAGCGAGATCGTGCGCGGACGCACGCGGAGCGTCGGCTGGATCGCGCTCGCGCCAGGTGAGCCGTTTCACTCAATAGCGAGCGAGTACCAAAACGCGGGCGCTCCCGGCGGGATGCACGCAATCGACGTCCATCACTTTTACTCCGGCGACTTCTCCGGGGTGCTCACCGTCTCGCCCGCGTCGTTGCCGGGCGGCACGCGCCTCCGTGCGCCACCGCCTCCGCGGCTCTACCAGAGCGCTCCATCGGCCAGGATGATGTAGAGGATCGGCCCCAAGCCCCAAGCGACGAAAATAAGGATCGCCCACAGAATCTTCTTGAGCGTGTCGAGATCGCTTCGGCTCAAGAGATTGATCCACGCGAGAATGACTGCGACCGGATGCAGCACGACGGAGATGATGACTTCGAAAAGGAGTTTCACGACGCTGGCCTTCCTTCAAGCGAACTGTGCGGCGTAGAGGTGCGAGTAGGCGCCGCCTTGTGCCAGGAGCTCTTCGTGGGTTCCTGCTTCGGCAACGCGCCCCCCTTCGATATACAAGATACGATGGGCGCGCCGAATCGTCGAGAGGCGATGCGCGATGATGAGCGTCGTGCGGCCTTGCATGAGTCTCTCCAGCGCCTGCGCAATGAGCGACTCGGAGTGGGAATCGAGGGCGCTCGTCGCCTCGTCGAGGATGAGAATGCGCGGAT
>DAHUYK010000144.1 GCA_027315245.1 Vulcanimicrobiota bacterium
GGCGCCGCGCTTGCGGCGGCGACGGCCTACTCACTCGGCAGCGCCGAAGGAGCTGCCGCGCTTGGCATTAACGCGGGGGGGCTCGGCGTGGGCGACCCAGCCGACTTTGCGGTCCTGGATGCGCGCGGTACCGACCCTTGGTCGCCTCTCGTGAACGCACTCGTCTATCGTGGGGAGGCGGCCTGGGTGCAGGCGACCTTCGTTGGCGGCCGGCGGGTCTACACGGGGGAGGCATCCGCCCTGGCGAGGGAGGCCGCACGTGAATCCGCGCGCATCGTACGGCGGGTTCACTAGCTGCGTGTAAGTACTTGCATTAGTGGTGTGCACGTGCTATGTTGGCCGCGGAATGCCCCCTACTGAGAAAGGCAGCATGACGATCGCGTACCGCCCCGACGACCTGAAGACGATGCAACGCGAGCTTGCGGCCGCAATCGCAAAGGAGAAGACGACGATCGTATTCTCCCTCGATCACCTTCCGACGCTCGACATGACCGGGCTGCGGGGATTGATCACGCTCCTGCGCTCCGCGCGTGCGGCGGGTGCCGAGATCGCTCTGCGTACCGCAAATCCTCAAATTCGCCGCATGCTCGCGGTCACGGCGCTCGACCAGATATTTCGCGTCCATACCAATGAGGAGGTCGCGGCGTGAGGCCGCGCGCGCTGGCGCTTGCCGCCGCTCTCGCTGCCGCGACGGTTCCGTCTGCTGCCTCTGCGCTGCCAGGCACCAACGGCTCGGCGGTAATCGCGCGCATGGTCGCAAGCAATCCCTCTCTCATCTCGTATCGAGCGCGCGTGCACGTCGCCGTACACATGCTGAACTTTCCTTATCTCAGTCCGTTGCTCGACGGGACCTCGTATTACAAGCGGCCGGCCAATTACGAGGTCGTGTTCGATAGCGTGCCGTTCTACATGAAGGGCTTTTCCCGCCTCTTCGCAGACATGGGCCAGCCGCAAATGTGGGAGCGCGACCAAAACGTCGTCCTCATGGGTACGCGTGTTCAGAACGGCAAACGCCTCTTGCTGCTGCGCATGACCAAGAAAATACACAGCGACATTTTGGATCACACCGACGCGTATGTCGACGCACGCACGTACGAACTCCGCCGGATGGAATGGCACTACCGAAACGGGGGGACGATCGTGATGACGCAGACGTACCGCGACGAACACGGCTTCGTCGTGCCCGCCGAGCAGCACGCGAGCATCGACATTCCGCATGTGCACGCAGTGGGGGACGCCGTCTATGGGAGCTACCAGATCAACGTCATCGTCGACGATACGGTTTTCACCAGGCGATGATCGCCACCCGCACGACGTCTCCCGACCAGACGCGCGAGCGCATCCTCGGCGCCGCACGCGAAGTGATCGCGCGCAAAGGAAAGCGCGGAGCGACCACGCGCGAGATCGCGGACGTCGCGGGCGTCAACGAAGCGACGCTGTTCCGCCACTTTGGAAGCAAAGCTGCGCTCGTGCTCGCCGTCGCGCAGCGCTTCTGCGGGGTAGGAGAGCTGCGAGGCGTCGTCGCGCAACTGCGCGGTCCGGTGGAAGCCGATCTCCTCGCCGTCGCTCGAGTCATGCTCGAGAAGATGGAGTCGCAGAAAGACATCATTCGCTGGTCGTTGGTCGACGCTGAATACGATCGCGACCTCTTTTCCTCTACCGCGTGGCGTCCGCAGCTGGCGTTGCACGATGTCGTCGTCGAAGTCATGCAGCGGTACGTCGCGTCGGGAACCCTGCGCGGTGACGCGCGACGCCTTGGCGTTCTCTTTATGGGTATCGTGTTCATGCACGTCATGGCGCGGGAGAAGTTTCCCGATTCCGACCTTCATATCGATCCAGAACTGGCACTCCGCTTTTACGTCGACGTTTTCCTCAATGGCGTCAGAAACAACAAGGAATAGAGAGAACTCGTGAGCATGCAGACGCGCGGGACGCAGCAAAGCAACCCGAACGGAGCGGGTGCGGCGCCGCCGCCGGAGGACGAGCGACCTCACGCGGCGGTACGCAAACGCTGGATCTTCATCGGGCTCGGGATCGTCGTGGTGATCCTCGCGCTCGTTTACGGCGTTCCCGATCTGCGTTACATGCTCTCGCATGCAGGCTCGAGCGACGCACGTGTTGACGCGACCATCGTACAAGTGACGAGCAAGATTCCCGAACGGATCGATCGGATGCTCGTGACGACCGACCAGCGCGTGCGCCGGGGGCAACTCCTCATCGTTCTGGACGATACCGACGCCTTGGCGCGGCTGCAGCAGGCGCGAGCACAGTACCACCTCGCGCTGGCGAACGAGCGAACCACCGTTCAGCAAGGACAAGGCGGCGTCTCGCAGGCGCAGGCGCAGGTCGCGCAGGCCGATGCACAGGTCGGCGTTGCGGTTGCAAATCTGCCGGCGGCGCAACAGGCCTACGACAAGGCGCAGGCCGATCTCGCGCGGACGGAGTCCCTCGTCGCGACCGGCGACGTTCCACGGCAGAATCTCGACGCAGCGCGTGCCACGGCAGCGCAGGCTGCGGCCCAGCTCACGGTGACGGAGCGCCAGATCACGGCAACGCAAGCGGCGGTAAGCGCTGCACGCGGCGGCGTGACGACGGCGCAAGGACGCTTGGCACAAGCGAACGACACCAGTCAGGTGGAGGCGGCACGTGCCGCGCTCGTCATCGCCGTGAGGAACTTGCAAGACACGCGGATCACGTCGCCGATCAACGGCTTCGTCGGTGAGAAGCAAGCCGAAGTGGGCCAGACGATCTCTGCCGGAGAGCCGCTGCTCACGATCATTCCGGCGAGCGGCATCTACATCACCGCCGACTACAAAGAGACGAAGATCGGCCAGATGCGCACGGGTCAGCCCGCCGACATTCACGTCGATGCGTATCCAGGGGTGACGTTCCACGGCCACGTGCTCAGCTTCAATCCGGCCTCCGAGAACACGTACGCGCTCGTACCGTCACAGAACTCGACGGGCAACTTCGTCAAAGTCACGCAGCGCGTTCCAGTGAAGATATCGATCGACGATCCACGCGCCGACATGCCGCTTCGTCCGGGCATGAGCGTCGAAACATATGTCAAGGTGAAATAGTGTTCGCACTGTTCCTGACGCTTCTCGCTGCGGCGACCGCGCTTCCGTCGCGCGCCGTCATCCCGTCGCCTCCCCCGAGCCCGCACTTGCCAGCCGTTCCAGCGGTGTCCCGCGGATACGGTGCCCCGCGCGTCGCAATGCCGGCGCTGCATCTCGTCGGGGTGACGGCGCAGCCGTTCGTCGGGATTGCACTCGGCGACGCGATCGGCATGGCACTGCTCAAAAATCCAACCCTCGCGATCGCGGCCGGCAACACGCGCATTGCCGCCTACGGCATCGAGTCCGCGCGAGGCACCTTCGATGTGAACTTCCAGGTGCAGCCGCAGGTGAACCGCTCGATCGCTGCGCCTCAGAACCCATTCTTCGCAGGCCCGCACTATGGGCCGATCGTGAGCGGCACCCAGAGCGTGAGCGGCGGCGTGTCGGGCGTGCTCCCCAACGGGCAGAGCTATAGCATCGACCTGTCGCAAACGCGCTCGACGAACAACGAGTTGGTCAATCTTCTCAACCCGACGTACCTAAGCGCGCTCTCGTTTACGCTGACACAGCCGCTTCTACGCAACGCCGGTATGAACGCGCCAAAGCGTCAAGTCGAACTCTCGGTGATCGACGCGAGCATGAGCTCGGAGCAGACGCTCGCGACCGTTGCGAGCGCCATCGAGCAGGTGGAGGATTCGTACTGGGATCTCGTGGCGGCTTGGCGCAACGTCGCGATTCAAGAAGAAGCGCTGCGTGAAGCGACTGCGCAGCAGCGCAGCAACATTCGCCTTGCCCGCCATGGCGCGGGAGCCCCGGTCGACGCGGTCGAGTCGGGAGCGCAGGTCGACGCGGACGAAGCGAACGTCTACTCTGCCCTGCAGAACGTCGCAACCGTGCAGAACGCGCTCAAGGGCGAGATCGCAGCCGGCCCGGGCGATTCGATCTGGACGGCAAACCTGGTGCCGACCTCGCCGGCACTGCAGGCTCCGTCCGAGCCGGCCTTCGCGCAACTCGTCGCGGAAGCGATGCAGAACCGGCCCGAGATACGGCAGAGCCTCGACGCGGAGCTTCAGGCGGACGTGAACCTTGCCTACGCACGTAACCAGCTCAAACCGCAGGTCGACTTGAAGCTCGGCTATACGACGAACGGCTACGCCGGTACGCTGCTCCCCCTCACGCCGAGCAACCCGCTGTACGGCTTCGTCTGCCCGACGTCACCGTGCAGTTTCGCGGTGCCGCCCGTGCTCCTCGGCGGCTTCGGCGAATCATACGACACGCTTTTGCAGCAGCGCTATCCATATTGGAACGCCGGCCTCGTCTTTTCGTATCCCTTCGGCAACCATACGGCCAAAGCGCAGTTCGCCCAGGCGCAAGAGCAGCAGCGTCAGGCGCAGATCCAGCTGCAGGCCACGGAAGTCCGCATTGCCGTCGAGGCGCGCAACGCGCTGCAAACGTACGAAGCCGCGCTTGCTCGGCTCAACGCGGCGCGTGCGGCGCGAGAGGCGAGCGTCGTCGTCTATGCGAGCGAACTTCGCAAGTTCCGCAACGGCACGTCCACGACGTTTCTCGTCCTGCAGCGTCAACTTCAACTTGCGCAGAACCGCGGGCTCGAACTACAGGCGCAGACCGACCTGAACAAGGCGATCGTCGCGCTGCAGCGCGTAAGCGGTGCAATTCTCAGCGCCAACCATGTGAACATTCGCACCGTGGGTTCCCAGGCGCTCCCATAAGAACGCGATGAGCGGCAACCTCTCCGTTAGCCGGTTCCTGCCGCCTCTGTGTCGACCATCCACAGGACGCGACCGCCGTGCGGCCGCACGATCTGCCCCGGATAGCGCGCGGGGTCGTATGACGCTTCGCGAATGGCGTGCAATGCCGGAGCCTTTTCCGTACCGCTGACGCCGAAGAGCACTTCACGCGCGTTGTTGATCACGCGGGGCGTGATCGTCAAGCGCCACATCCGGACCGCTTCCCCGTAGACGGCGCGCACGAGCAGGTCGTCGTCGATGGCCGGATCGTGTCCGGGGAAGAGCGATGCCGTATGTGCGTCAGCACCGATGCCGAGCATGCAGAGATCGAGCTGCGGCGCTTGTCCGAGCGTATCGCGCAGCAGTTGCGCGTACTTGAGAGCCGCCTCTTGCGGCAGTATCTCGCCGCGCATGCGGTAGACATGCTCCGCGGGCGCTGCGATGGGCTTTAGCAGTGCATCGTCGGCCATATGGTAGTTCGACTGCGGATCGCCGGGCGGCACGCAGCGCTCGTCGCCGAAGTAGAAGCGCACGTTCTCCCAGTCCACCTGCGAACGACGTGGCTCGCGCGCCAGTAACTCGTAGGCGCCGCGCGGCGTTGTTCCGCCGGCGAGCGCGACGTTGAAGATACGGCGGGCGGCAATCGCGTCACGCGCCGCGCCGGCGAAGGCATCAGCGATACCCTCGGCCAGAAGCGACGGCGTGCGAAAGACGTGCAGGGCGTCGCTCATTGGGAGCCGAGAAGTTCTCCCGCAACAGCGAGCGAGTCGAAGAAGACCGCATCCGGCTGCTCGTGCAGAATTGCGCGTTCGAAGAGCGATGCGATGTCGACGTCGTGCAGTGGCTCCACGCGCGCCGGCCGCTGTTTTGCGCCAAAGACTTCGAGCGAGACGGCGGCGTTGTCATTGCTGCAGAGTTCGGCGACGAAGCGCGTAGCGTTCGACTCGAGCGCAATGCTCTGCACGCGGCGTGCGCGCCCCTCCCGTACGATCTCGTACACGATCTCCCGCGCACCGCTGCGAGGCAAAAAGCGGCACGTACCACCGGGTTTCCAGCCGAGACGGCTCGCGAGCCATCCGAGCAAGTAGTATCCTTCGGACTCCGAGCCGCTGGCAACCGTCACGCGCTGTAGGTCGAACAGGTCCTCGACGAACGCCTGCCCGTCGAAGAAATCGGCGACGAGTTCTTGCCACGGCGCAAGCCGCAGGTACGCCAGGTCGTGAAGCGTCGCAGCGAGTTCCGGCTTCGCGGCGATGAACGCAGCGAGGTCGCGCAGCGCCGAGGCATCGTCGCGGGAGCGTGAACTGTCGAGCAACACCGTTCGCGTCGCGGGCGCGAGTGCGGTGAAGCGCTCGTCGCTCGCCGTGTGCGGCGCCACCCACAGCAGCGTCCGAGGTACGCCTGCGGGAAGGTGCGTCGCTGCGAGCCGCTGCAGGTGCTCTGGAGCGGCCCCTTGCACGCCGACTTCTCGCCAGTCGCCTTCCCCGTGTTCCTCGCCGTTCTGCGCTGCGGCAGCGTTGAGCACGAGTACGCACGACGTGTGCCGCGCGGCAAAGACCTGTGCGCGTTCCTTCGCCCAATCGTAGAGCGCGGCGTCTTCGACGAAGACGAGCAGGCTCATCGTCGCGACGCGAACGTTGACGCTCACAGCGCGCGCCAGTCCGGCAGCAAAGTGAACGCGGTTTGCGGCCCCTGAGTCCCCGCGGGATAGTTCGGGAACGAAAAATCCTTCGTGTTCTCCCAAACGTCGAGAACGGGCATGACGATCTCCCATGCGAGCTCGACGGCGTCCCAGCGTGTGAAGAGTGTCTGGTCACCGCGCATCGCATCCGCCAGCAGCCGCTCGTAGGCGGGCGGCGAGTGAAATCCGAACCCGGTTCCATAGTTGAAGTCCATAAAGACGCTGCGGATATGGCTCTTCGGCCCGGGTACCTTCGCCTCGAACCGCAGCGCGACACCTTCGTCGGGCTCGATCTTGACCACGAGTATGTTCGGCTCGATAGCGTCCGTCGATTCCCCGTAGAGCCGATGTGGAATTGGCTTGAAGGTGACGACGACCTCCGAGACTTTGCGCGCGAGACGCTTGCCGGAGCGTAAGTAAAACGGAACGCCGGCCCAGCGCCAGTTTTCCACACTCAGGCGCAGCGCTGCGAAGGTTTCGACGTTCGACTGCGGGGAGACGCCAGGCTCCTGACGGTACCCCGTCGCCTTCGCTCCGTCGATCTTTCCCGGCCCGTACTGGCCGCGCGCCGACATGTTCATGACGTCTTCGTGACGTGGCGATGCGATCGCGGAGAAGACTTTGAATTTTTCGTTCCGTATCGCGTCCGCATCGGAGCTTGCGGGAGGTTCCATTGCGATGAGGGCGAGCAAGTTGAGGACGTGGTTCTGAATCATGTCGCGCAAAGCGCCGGCGTTGTCGTAATAGTTGCCGCGATCTTCGATGCCGATGCTCTCCGCGGACGTGATCTGCACCGATTGCACGTAGTTACGATTCCAAATCGGTTCGAAAATCGTGTTCGCAAAGCGCAGGGCCATAATGTCCTGCACGGGTTCCTTGCCGAGGTAGTGGTCGATGCGGTAGACGTCGTGCTCCCCGAAGACGCGCTGCACCGTACGCTGCAGCGCTCGCGCCGACGTGAGGTCGGTGCCGAAGGGTTTCTCGATGACGATGCGCGTCCAGCCCTGCTCGTTGCTGCGCGGATCGAGCCCCGCGCGACGCAGCATGTCGATGATGCCGGGGAAGACCGACGGCGGCGTCGCTAGGTAGAAGAGGCGGTTGCCGCGCGTGCCGAAGCGCTCGTCGTTCTCCGCAAGACGCCGTTTCAGTTCTTGAAAATGTGCGAGCTGCTTGAAGTCGGCGCATACGTACGAGATGCTCTGCGCGAACGTGTCCCAGAGCTCACCTTGCGGCTTCGATCCGTCTGGTGCGAATGCGTCGAGCTGTTCCTTGCAGTAGGTACGAAAGCTATCGTCGGTGTACTTCGTGCGCGCGAAGCCGATGAGCGCAAAGCCGGAAGGCAGGATCCCGCGCAGGCGCAGCGACCACAGCGCCGGCAGCAGCATGCGCTTGAACAGGTCGCCGCTCGCTCCGAAGAGCACGATGCTGCAGGGATCAGAAATGCGGTCGCTCTCGATGCCCGCGCGCAGCGGGTTCTGTCGTTCGCCGTCCGTTGCCGCAGGCGCAAGCGTGCCGTCAATCATGCGTCTCGGCTTTGACGGCATGGCCGCCGAACTCATTACGCAGCGCCGCGATGACCTTTGCGCTGAACGACTCGTCTTGGCGTGACGCGAGCCGTGCCAGCAGCGAGAGTGTGATGACCGGCGCCGGTACGTTTTGATCGATCGCCGCCTGCACGGTCCAGCGTCCTTCGCCCGTGTCGTCGACGTAGCCCGCGATCTTTTCGAGGTTGGGATCGTCAGCAAAGGCGAGGGCGGCGAGGTCGAGCAGCCATGAGCGCACGACGCTGCCGTGCCGCCACAGTTCCGCGATCTGTCCGAGATCGTATGGGAACTGCGAGTTGCGCAGAATGTCGAAACCTTCGCCGTAGGCTTGGAGCATGGCGTACTCGACGCCGTTGTGCACCATCTTCGAAAAGTGTCCGGCGCCGGGGCCGCCGACGTGTGCGTATCCGTCTTTGGGAGCGAGCGTCGCGAAAAGAGGCTCGCACAGGCGTACCGCGGCGTCGTCCCCGCCGACCATGAGGCAGTACCCCTCTTTCAAGCCCCATACGCCTCCGCTCGTCCCTGCGTCGACGAGCGAGACGCCGCTCTTCTTGCAGCGTTCGTACGCCGCGAGGCCTTCTTTGTAGTTCGTGTTCCCGCCATCGACGATCGCGTCGCCCGGATGCAGCAGCGTCGCAAGCTGATCGATGGTGTCGGTCGTCGCTTTGCCGGAGGGCACCATCACCCAGACGACGCGCGGCGGGCTCAACTTCGCGACGAGATCGGCGAGGCCGGTCGATGCCACGGCACCGCCCTGCGCCGCCTGCTGGATCGATTGGTCCGAGCGATCCCACACGACGACGTTGTGGCCGTCGCCCAGGAGTCGCGTCACCATGTTTGCGCCCATGCGGCCGAGGCCGACCATGCCGAGTTGCATGCTGTTGCTCTTGCTCCTTATGAACGAACGGAGAGTGCGTCGTCGACGGCTGCCCTCAGCCATGTGAGCCCGCTCTCGACGTCCCCTTTGACATGAATGCGCGCGCCGCGCCGCTTGCGCTTCTCGAGTGCCTGCCAGTCGCCGAGCGCTTGAGCCGCGAGCAGCGTGCGGAAGCCGACGTTCATGCCGGGGATGGGCGGATCGTCGGGCTCGTCGGCGACGATTTGGAGCATGACGACGCTCGGTGGTCCGCCTTTGTGCAGTTGGCCGGTCGAGTGCAGAAAGCGCGGCCCAAAGCCGACGGTCGTCGCAACGCGCAGTGCCTTGCGTATCGACTCGCGAACGTCGTCGAGCAGCGCGATATGCCGTGCATTGCGTGCGACGTACGCGGTGATGGCCACATAGTCGCCGGCGCGAATCTGCGCCACCACGTCGCGTAGACTCGACGCGTTCGCGCTACCCGAGAGGAAGGAAAGGTCCGCGTGCTCCGTAGAGAGCGCAACGCGAGGCAACGGCAAGCTGCCCGTACGCGCGTACTGCTCGAGCAATGCTTTCGTGTTGTCCTTCGACTCTTGCACGTTCGGCTGATCGAAGGCGTCGATATTGAGAATCGACCCCGTTGCCGCGATCGCGACCTCCCACAGGTAGAACTGCTCGCCGGTATCGTACGCATCGTTCATCGCCAGACGTATGACGGGATGACCCGCGCCCTCGAGCGCCGCAAGGCGCTCTTCGATCTCGGATGCGCCCGGAAGTCCTGCGCCGACGTAGACGAAGAGCCGGTCGCTGCCATACTCCTCGGGCGCGCCGAGCCGTTCGCCTTCGACGGGCACGACGCCCTTGCCGAGTTTACCGGTCGACTCCGCGACGAGCTGCTCCGCCCACGCGCCGAACGCGCCGACCGACGGGTGCGTCACGATCGTGAGCTTGTCGCGGCCGTTGCTCGCTAGGCCGCCGATCGCGGCGCCGAGCCGTACGCCGGGAATCGTGCGATCGCCTGCGTTCTTGTCGTTTGCGTGCATCGCGCCCAAGCCGCGATCGAGGAGCAGGTTTACGTCGTATCCCGCAACCGCGGCCGGCACCATGCCAAACGCGGAGAGCGCGGAGTAGCGCCCGCCGATGTTCGGGTCGCCGTTGAACGAGGTGCGAAAGCCGTTGCGCTTCGCCTCGTCGAGCAGCGGCGTACCAGGGTCCGTAATCGCGATGAAGTGCCGCCCCGCATTGGCGGCACCCACCGCTTTGGCGACCTTGGCGTGAAAGTATGCATAGAAGGCGTTCGGCTCCGTCGTCGTGCCGCTCTTGCTCGAGATGATGAAGAGCGTCCGCTCGAGGGCGAGTTGGGATTCTAACTCCGCGAGCTGCTGTGGGTCGGTGGAGTCCAGCACGAAGAGGCGCGGATAGCCGTCGATCGCGCCGAATGTCTGGGCGAGGATGTCGGGCGCGAGCGAACTGCCGCCCATGCCGCAGACGACCGCGGCATCGAACGGCGTGCGCACTTCATCGGCGCACGAGCGCACCGCTTCGGCGCTCTCGAGCGAGCGCTGCGGCACGTCGAGCCAGCCGAGCGCGTGTGCGACGACGTCCGCTGCTCTGGGATCGTCGCTCCAAAGAGTGGCGTCCTTTGCCCACATGCGACGCATGAAATGCGCCGACGCAAGTTGGTCGAGTGCGGCATCGCAGTGCGTCTGTGCCGCTCCAAGTGCGAATGCAATACGTTCGGCGCCCGATGCGAGCTGTTTCTGCTTGTACACGATAGCGCCGAGCAGCGCCGCGTAGGCGTCGGAGAAGAGTTTCACGCCGTCGACTTGCAAGTGGTGCGTGACATCGAACATCGAGACGTTGGCGTCGTGCAACGCCCGCAGCGTGTCCTTCGCCCCTGCGGCGTCTTCGTCGATGGTGTCGGCCGTGATCCGGCCGTGGTCGAGCAGCGCGTCGATCGTGCTGTCGGGCATCGTGTTCACGGTCTCCCGTGCGACGACGCGCTCGACGTACATGAGATCGTCGTAGTTCGGGTTCTTCGTCGACGTCGACGCCCAGAGCGGGCGCTGCACCGCGGCGCCGGCTTGCCGGCAGCGCTCGAACGCATCGCCGTGGAAGATCTCGCGATAGCGCTGATACGTAAGCTTGAGGCCGGCAATACCGGCTTTGCCGAGAAGCCCGGCGAGATTGCGCTCGCCTTTGTCGATGCGCGCTTGGAGCAGCTTGTCGACCGCCGTGTCGATACGGCTCACGAAGACGGAGTTCACCGACGCGATGCGGTCGACGGGGAGCTTCTTCTCGATGCGCCGTTCGATACCGCGCACGTAGGCGCGCGCCGCCTTCTCGTACGCGTCGACGGAGAAGATGAGCGGCACGTTGATGTTGAGCCCCGCGAACGTGCACTCCTCGATGGCCGGAACGCCTTCGGGAGTTCCGGGAATCTTCACCATGAGATTAGGGCGGTCAACGCGAGCCCACAGGTTCTTCGCCATGGCGATGGTGCCGTTCGTGTCGCGCGCGAGAAGCGGCGAGACCTCAAGGCTTACGAAGCCGTCGTGCCCGCCTTGCGCCATGAAGACCGGGTTGAATGCGTCGCATGCGTTGCGGATGTCCTCGATCGCCAGGTCCCAGAAGAGCGCCTCGGCGTTCTTCTCGGTTCCGATGAGCGAGCGCAGCTGCTCGTCGTAGTCGTTCCCGGTGCCGATTGCCTTTTCGAAGATCGACGGATTGCTCGTCATACCGCGCAAGCCCATGTCGATGAGCCGCTCCAGTTCGCCGGATGCGAACATGTTTCGTCGCAAATTGTCGATCCAGACGCTCTGTCCGACTTCGGCGAGACGCTGCAGTTGGTTCGTCACGTAGGTCTCCTTTGGCTATCGTCGCGCAGGTGCAAAACGCTCCAGTGCGAGGCGGGCAATATTCTCCGCTGTAAAGCCGTATGCTTTTGCGATCTCCGCAGCGGGAGCGGAGACGCCGAAGCGGTCGACGCCGAACGCGATGCCGCGATCGCCCACGTAGCGTTCCCACCCTAACGTTGCACCGGCCTCAATCGACATGCGCGCCCGAACGCCGGGAGGCAGCACCGACGCGCGGTAGCGCTCGTCTTGACGATCGAAGAGCTCCCACGACGGCATCGATACGATGCGCGTGCGGACGCCCTGTGCTTCGATGAGCGGCTTCGCGTCGATCGCGAGCGAAACCTCAGAACCCGTCGCGATAAGAATGAGGTCGGGCGTTCCGTCGCAGTCGTCGAGCACGTACGCACCGCGTGCGACGGGCGCCTCTCGCGTGCCGAGGAAGGGAAGCTTCTGGCGTGAGAGCACGAGCACCCACGGCCCGGCGCTGCGCTGCACGCAGAGCTTCCAGGCTTCGACCGTTTCGAGTGCGTCCGCAGGCCGTACGACCGTCACGTTGGGTGTGGCTCGCAGATGCGCGAGCTGCTCTACGGGTTCGTGCGTCGGGCCGTCTTCGCCGAGAAAGATCGAGTCGTGCGTGAAGACGTAGACGACGTGGAGCTTCGTGAGCGCAGCCAGCCGGAGCGAGGCCTTCAGGTAGTCGAGAAAGTTGAAGAACGTCGAGCAGTACGGCGTGATGCCGCCGTGCAGCGCCAAGCCGTTTGAAACTGCGGCCATGGCGTGCTCGCGCACACCGTAATGCACGTTTCGCCCCGCGTAGCTCCCCGGTTCGAAATCGCCGAACCCCTTGAGGTACGTTTTCGTCGAAGGATCCAAGTCCGCCGAGCCGCCGAAGAGTTCCGGGAGTGCCTGCGCGACCGCGTTCATTGCCTGCCCGCCGGCGTCGCGCGTTGCAATCGCCCCGTTTTCGGCGGTAAACGAAGGCCATGGGAGCGTCTGCGGTAGCGCGTCGTTTGCGATACGCTCGAATGTTGCCGCGAGATCCGGGAAGGCGCGCGTCCACGCGTCGTAGCGCTCTTGCCACTGGGCGCGCAACGCGCCGCCCTTCTTGCCGAGGTCGCGAAAGAACGCCAGGGCATCGTCTGGAACGTAGAACGAGGGCTCGAGCGGCCATCCCAGGCGCTCTTTCGTTTTCGTGACGTTCTCGGCTCCGAGCGGCTCGCCATGTGCTTGAAACGAGTCCTGCCTCGGCGACCCGAAGCCGATATGCGTGCGCAGCAAAATGAACGATGGCCTGTCGGGAACGTTCTGCGCGATCGAGAGCGCTTGCGCGACGGCATCGACGTCGTTGGCGTGCGCGACGTCGACGTACTGCGTGTGCCATCCGCACGCATCGAAGCGCGCGATCTGATCGTCGGTGAAGGTAATGTCGGTGGGACCCGCGAGCGAGACTTCATTAGCATCGTAGAGGAGCGTCAGCTTGCCGAGCTTCAAGTGCCCTGCGAGCGAGATCGCTTCCTCGCTGATCCCTTCCATGAGGTCGCCGTCACCGGCGATGCAGTACGTGCGATGATCCACGATCTCGTGGCCCGGACGGTTGTAGACGGCCGCGAGATGTGCCTCGGCTATCGCCATGCCGACGGCGTTGCCGACACCTTGACCCAGCGGCCCGGTCGTCGCCTCGATGCCGGGCGCGTGCGTCGCCTCGGGATGGCCCGGCGTCTTGCTGCCGAGCTGGCGAAATGCTTTGAGATCGTCGAGCGATATGGGATAGCCGGTGAGATAGAGGAGTGCGTAGAGCAGCATCGAGCCGTGGCCAGCGGAGAGAACGAAACGGTCGCGGTTCGGCCAGTGCGGATCCGCTGGATCGAAGCGAAGCGCGCGCGACCAGAGCGCGTATGCAAACGCGGCTGCTCCCAGCGGCATGCCGGGATGGCCGGAGTTTGCTTTCTGCACCGCGTCGACGGCGAGAAAGCGAATCGTATTAATGCGTAGCTCGTCGGCAGGCGAGTTCGGCACGCGGGATCTCCTCTTTAGTAAACGACGCAGGCGCTCCGTGGGATATCTACCCGCTTTTGACGTAGGGGCCTCCCATGGAAAGTGAGCGCCTGAGAAGAGGCATTGAGCGCCTTGCGGCCGGTGAGGGGGACGTGCGCGGCGACGAGGGAGCCGTCGTCGACGAAGTGATTGCGGCCCTCGACGAAGGGCTCGTGCGGGTCGCTGAGCCGCGCGCGGACGGATGGCAGGTGAATGCGTGGGTCAAGCAGGCGATTCTCCTCTACTTTCGTCGCAGGAGCGTCGCGTGGATGGACGCGTCGAGCGAACTCGCGTTTTATGACAAGCTGCCGCTGAAGAAGAACTACGACAAAACCGGCGCGCGATGCGTGCCTCCCGGTGTTGCCCGGTACGGCAGCTACCTCGCGCACGGTGTGATCCTCATGCCGGGCTACGTGAATATCGGCGCGTACGTCGACGAAGAGACGATGGTCGACACCTGGGCAACGGTGGGCTCATGCGCGCAGGTCGGCAAGGGCGTGCATCTTGCGGGCGGCGTTGGCATCGGCGGCGTCCTCGAACCTCCGCAAGGGATGCCGGTCATCGTCGAGGACGGCGCATTCGTCGGTTCGCGTTGCGTCGTGGTCGAAGGCGTGCGCGTCGGCCGCGAGGCCGTGCTCGGCGCGGGCGTCGTGATCACCGCGTCGACGCCGATCGTCGACGTGCGCGGCAGCGCGCCGCAGATACGCAAAGGTTTCGTTCCAGAGCGCGCGGTCGTCATCCCGGGAACCCTCCCCAAGCGCTTTCCCGCAGGCGAGTTTGCCACACCGTGCGCGCTCGTCATCGGCACGCGTACGGAGTCGACGGATAGGAAGGTCTCGCTCGAACGCACCCTGCGCGAATACGATGTCGCAGTATAAGGCATCTGTCATCCCGAGCGTAGCGAACGAAGCATCTGTCATCCCGAGCGTAGCGAACGCAGCATCTGTCATCCCGAGCGTAGCGAACGTAGTGAGCGAAGTCGAGGGACGAGAGACCGCAGCGATGGCAAAACATCACGCCGATGGTTCGACTCCGCTCGTGCTACGCACTCACGGTGCTCACCATGACAGCTTTCGCATCCCGAGCGTAGCGAACGAAGCATCTGTCATCCCGAGCGTAGCGAACGTAGTGAGCGAAGTCGAGGGGCCGGCGTGAACCCGCGCGTCGCTGCCATTTCTGGCTCCTTGATACGCCAGATTGCGTCGAAGAAGCGCGAGTCGTCTATCGACCTCGGGCTTGGCGAGCCGACGCTCGCGCCGAACGCTGCGCACTTCGAAGCTGCGATGGCATACGTGCGCGAGCGGGGTGTGCGCTATACCGCAAATGCCGGCGACGCGGAACTGCGCGCCCACATCGCTGCGTACTACGCATATCCCGGCATGACGGAGGCTGAGAACGTTTGCGTCACCGTGGGCTCGCAGGAAGCGATGTACGTGACGCTGCTGACGCTGCTCGACCCGGCGTCGGACGAACTGCTCGTCGTCGAGCCGGCCTTCCCGTCGTATCTGAAGATGGCTGCGCTGCATGGAATCGCGGTAAGGAGCGTCGCCATGGACGAGGGTGAAGATTTTGCGATCGACGGCGAGCGAATCGCAGCCGCGCTCACCGAACGCACGCGCGCGGTCGTGCTCTGCTCGCCGTGCAATCCGACGGCACAGGTAGTCGAGCGCGAGCAGGCTGACGTGCTCGTGCGCGCCCTTGAACGGCGTGGCGGCTCTATCGCGCTCATTCACGACGAGATCTATCGCGAACAGCGCTTCGGTGAGCGCGTCGATTTCGCGCGGCTCTACGGCAATACGATCGCCGTCAACTCGCTCTCGAAAAGCAACGCGCTCACGGGCTTGCGGCTCGGCTGGGTTCTTGCCCCCGCAGCCTTCATCGAACAAGCGACGAAAGTGCACGCATGGGCCGTCTCTTGCGCGGATACGTTCTCGCAGCGCGTCGCAGTGCACGTGTTCGAGAGTCGCACGGTGGAAGAACACGCAGCGTGGTACGCGAAGCGCAGAGATGATGTCGTGGCACTGCTGCACCATTCGGGGCTACGGTTCGTTGCGCCGCAAGGCGCGTTCTACGCCCTCGTCCGTCTGCCCGGCGGCGCCTCATCGCTCGAGAGCGCGCTTGCGCTCGTCGAACGTTACGACGTCGTCGCGATTCCCGGCATCGCCTTTGGAATGAGTTGCGAGGGATGGCTGCGGCTCTCGTGGGTCGCACCGCTGGACGAGCTGCGCGAAGGGCTCGCGCGGATTGCCGCTCTCTTCAGCAGCGGCGCTAGCGAAGCGCGGACGTGACGCGCACGGGGCCCATCCACACGGTCTGCACGTTCGTGAACTCGCGAATGCCAAAGTGCGAGAGCTCGCGGCCGAAGCCGCTGAGTTTCACACCGCCGAAGGGCAGCCGCGGATCGCTCGCGACCATGCCGTTGATGAAGACGCTGCCGGCTTCGATGCGCGCGGCCATCTGCTGCGCTCGTTCGAGATCGCGCGTCCAGAGATCGCAGCCCAGCCCGTACCTCGACGCGTTCGCGAGCGCGATCGCTTCATGGGCGTCGTGCACGCGCGTCACCGCGGCTGCCGGTCCGAAGACTTCCTCATCGAACATCGGCATGCCGGGTGCGACGCCGTCGACGATGGTTGCCTCGTAGAAGAAGCCAGGCCGCTCCACGAAGCGGCCGCCGCAGACGAGACGCGCCCCGCGCGCGAGCGTCTCCCGCACTTGCCGATGCAGGCTTTCGCGCAGATCGCCACGCGCGCACGGGCCAAGCTGCGTCGCTTCGTCCATCGGATCGCCGACGCGCAGCGAGCGGACGCCGTCGGCAAAACGCCGTAAAAACTCGTCGTAGATCGCATCCTCGACAAGGAAGCGCTTCGCGGCGATGCAGCTCTGGCCGTTGTTTTGAAAGCGGGCCGTAACCGCCGTCTTCGCAGCCTCGTCGATGTCGGCGTCGCTCAGCACGATGAACGCGTCGGAACCGCCTAGCTCGAGCACACACTTTTTGATCGCCTTCCCAGCCGCTTCGGCGACCGCGATGCCTGCACGCTCGCTGCCCGTGACGGTGACGCCGGCGATGCGCGGATCCGCGATGAGCGCGTCCGCCTCCTCGTCCGTGATGACGAGCGTCTGAAGGATGGGACCGCCGGCGAAGACGTCATCGAAGAGCGCCTGTGTCTCGAGCGCGCAGCGTGTCGTCGAGGCGGCGTGTTTGAGCAGCACGACGTTGCCCGCCATGAGCGCCGGCGCTCCGGCACGGAAGGTCTGCCAGTAAGGAAAGTTCCACGGCATGATCGCGAGAACGATTCCGAGCGGGCGAAAAGCGACGTAGCTGCGCGTAGCGTTGCTCGGCGCCGGTTCCTCGGCAAGCGCTGCGCCGCCGTGCTGTGCGACGTACTCGCACCCGGCCGCACACTTCTCGACCTCGGCACGTGCTTGCGCGATGGGCTTTCCCATCTCGTGCACGGCAATCTCTGCTAAGGGATCTCGCCGCTCTCGCAAGCGCCGTCCCACTGCCAGCAATGCTGCGGAGCGTTCGTCCAGTGGTGCCGCAGCCCACGCACGCTGCACGTCCACCGCGTGCGCGATCGCATGCTCCACGTCACGCGGCGTCGCGCGCGCGCTCACTCTCCTTGCACGGCCCACGGCCCGGACGGCCCGGCATAAATGACGATGAGGCGGTTCGGCTGCAAGTACTCACGCGCGACACGCTCGACGTCGGCTGCGGTGATGTGCGCGAGTTCTTCGTTGCGATCGCGGTAGTACGTGAGCGGCAAATGATACTCCGCGAGGTCGAGCAGCTGCTGCGCTTGGCCGTCGGCAGATGCCTCGGCCAAGAGCGCATTGCCGACGAGACGCATCTTTGCGTCGGCGAGTTCGGTTTTCGTGACGGGGTCGTGTTGCAGACGCTCGAGTTGCTCACGCACGATGTCGACTGCGGAGACGACGTGCTGGGGCGCGGCTTCCAGTTCGATCTGAAAGTCGCCGCGCCAGCGGTCGGCTACGAGCCTGCTGTCCGCGCTGTACACGAGACCGCGCTTCTGCCGCAGCTCCTGCCACAATCGCGACTCGAAGGCGCCGGAGGCTCCGAAGATCTGATTGAGTATGAGAAAGGCATCGTAATCGGACGAGTTACGCGACACGGCAGGCTGCCCGAGGCGTACGAAGACGTCGTTTGCCTCGGTTCCGACGTACCCGTCGGCAGCGCGCGCCGGCGGCAGCGCGTCCCGCGTAACGTCCGGCCTCGCACCTTCGTCTTGCCAGGTGCCGAACGCGCTCTCGAATGCGGCTTTCACCTGCGCCGGTGAAACGTCGCCCACGACGGCGATCGTCGTGAGGTCCGGGCGCCAATATCGCGCGACGTACGCGAGCGCGTCGCCACGCGTGATCGACTCGACGGTCGTCGCATCGGGCTGCCGCAGTGATGGATCGTCGGGCGCGAGAAGGTGCTCGTCGTAGAGACGATCGACCGCCTGGCCCGAGATTTGCTGTTCCTCCACGACGCTGTTGGCAATCTGCCCGCGATCGCGGGTGAACCACGGATCGGGAAACGCCGGATGCTCCTCGCCGTCCGCGAGGATCGCGACGATCTTGTCGAAGTCGGCGCTCAGCCCCTTAGCGGAGAAGTCCTGACCGAACTGCACCTGGGCGCCCATGTCTTCCAGCTCGGAGACGCGGCTCTCGTACGGGTACCGCAGGCTGCCGTACTCCGCCACGTCGGAGGTGAGCCTGATCATACCCTCTTCACCCGGCGGCTCAAATGCCGGCGAACTGTCGATGCGGCCGAGCATCGTGAAGGTCGGGCGGTCGCGCTTCACCTGCACGAGCACGCGCAGACCGTTGGGAAGCGTGAACGCCGTCGGATCGAGCGGACTGCGAGCCGTCGTCGGCGTGCGCAAGGCGCGCCGAATCGAAGCCGGCTCGATGATGGGACCGTTTGGAATGCGCGACGAGAAGTTATCGCTGATGGAAGCGCTCGACGTGCCGGAGTTCGCGTGGGGCGGAGCCGCGTTCGGAAGCAGATGTCCGACGACCGTCGGTTCGCGCAGGTAGCGGCGTGCCGCCGCGAGCAGCGACTCGGGCGTCAGGGCTGCCAGCCGTGCGTCCTCGTCGTGAATCTGTTCGCCGACGATGCCGTACGTGTAGCCTGCCAGATCGCCGTATCCGGTAATGGAATCCTCGGCGAAGAGCCGGTCCGCGATCGTCATCGTGCGCGCCTGACGTACGAGTCCCGGCGAAAAGCCGTGCGCGAGCACGTCATTCATCGTTTGTTGAAAGACTCGTTGCGCCTCTTCACCCGTGTGACCGGGATTGAGCACGATGAAAACGTGAAGTAGTCCGCCCTTGAGCTGGGTATCGCTCTCGGCTTCGATGCCGAGCGCGATGTTCGAATCGACGAGCGCATGGTGAAACGGCGAACTCTCATCTTGTATGAGCGTTGCAAGCGTGCTCACTGCAGGCTCACCCGCCTGCGTATCGCCTGGCACCGCGTAGGCCATGTCGAGCACTTCGAATGGGAAAGGGAACGCGGCCTGTACCACCGCCCCCTTCGCAGGCCGCGGGTCGACGTAGTCGTGATGCGGAATGCGTCGCGCGGGGATGCCGCCGAAGTAGTGTGCTGCTTCTCGAAAGACCGTCGCATGGTCGGCGTCGCCCGCAACGACGAGCGTCGCGTTGTTCGGCGCGTACCACTCGTGGTAGTAGTGCGCGATGTCTGCTGCCGTCGCGTGCGCGACGTCGCTGCGTATGCCGATCGGCACGCGGCCGTTGGGTTGACCGGGATAGGCTGCGGCGCGAACGCGCGCCAACAGGTCGAAGAAGGGCGACCCCGCGTCGCTGTCGAGCTCCGAGAGCACGGCGCCGCGCTCGACGTTCCAATCCGACTGCCGTATGAGCGCGTGCTGCATGCGGTCGGCTTCGATCGTCAGCGCGACCTTGAGTTTGTCCGCAGGCATGAGGAAGTAAAACTCGGTGAAATCGTAATCGGTGGCGCCGTTCATCTGCGCGCCAAGCCGCTCGGTGATGTCGTCGAGTCCACCGGCCGAGATGTGCTCCGATCCTCGGAACATCATGTGCTCGAGCGCGTGCGCGAGCCCCGTCTTGCCTGGCGTTTCGTCCAGCGAACCGAAGCGATACCACATGGCGCACTCGACGACGGGCGCTGCATGGTCCTGTACGACGACGACCTGCAAGCCGTTGCGCAGGTGCGTCATGTAGATGCCGGGATCGCCGGTTCTCGTGGCGGCGCCGCCGGAGAGCGGCAGCACGAGAAAGAGAAGAGCGGCAATCGCCGCTGCGGGGGAACCCTTCATACGCTTGGGTCTTCCACACCGAGGGCATAGAGCGCTGCAGAAACGACCGCGTAGCGCGGAACGCAGCCGATGAGCTCGCTGCGCAAGACGGCGACGCCGTGCTCGGCCGCAAGCCTGCGGACGACGTCGACGATCCGGTACAGAGGCGTCGCTCGCTCGTCCGTGACATTGAGCGAGAGCTGCACGCTCTGCGGGTGCACGGCGAACGCGAGCGCGCGCAGGGTGCGTAGCCCGCCATCACGCTCACGGAGCAGCCGGGCGATCCGGCGTCCGATGGCGATGTCGTGCGTCCCCAGTTCTATGTTGAACGCAACGAGAAGGCGGCGCGCGCCGATCGCGATCGCGCCGGCGCTCGCGTGCGGCGGCAGTTCACCGGCATCCGGCGGACCCTGCGGGCTCGGTCGCACTGCCGGCAGCGGACGCCGCTCGGGCACGAGGGCGGCTTCACCGTAGTAAAAGGAAGGAATGCGGAGCCTGCGCCAAATGCTGCGGCCGGCATCATGCGCGAGCGCTATTGCCTGTTCCATGTTTGCGCGAGCGAGCGGAACGAAGGGAAGAACGTCGAGAGCACCCATACGGGGGTGCACGCCGCTGTGCGTGCGCAGGTCGATGCGTTCGCACGCGACGGCGGCGAGAGCAACGGCAGCATCGAGCACCTGCGTCGCGGTTCCGGCCGCGGTGATGACGCTGCGGTGGTGCACGGGGTCGCTCGTCACGTGCAGCACTCGCGCGCCGGCGCCGTCGACGGCATCGGCCGCAAGCGCAATCGTCGTCGCGTCGCGACCCTCCGAAAGGTTCGGAACGATTTCGAAGATCGGTTCCGTCACGCGAAGGCGTCGCGCAGCGCAGCCTCGAGGTCGCTCAAGCGCTCCGGTGAGAGGATCGTCCGGTAGCCGAGTTTACGCGCCTCCGCCTCGCGCCGCGCTGCGGCATTTACCGCACGTAACTCTCCGGAGAGTCCAAGCTCGCCGAAGGCGGCAGCATCGGCACGGATCGGCCGGTTGCGAAATGACGAAGCGACCGCAAGCGCGATGCCGAGATCGGCAGCCGGCTCGCTGACGCGCAAGCCGCCCGCAACGGAGACGTACACGTCATGGGTGCCGAGCTGCATGCCGGCACGCCGCTCGAGTATCGCAAGAATCATTGCGAGGCGCTGCTGATCGACGTTGTTCGCCAGGCGCCGTGGGGTGCCGAAGCTCGTTTCACCGACGAGTGCCTGTACCTCGATGAGCACCGGCCTCGAACCGAGAATCGACGCGACGATCGTCGAACCGCTCGGGCGCTCTGCCCGTGCGCCGGCAAAGAGCTCTGACGGATTTTCGATTTCGCGCAGCCCGCTGTCGTGCATGGCAAAGACACAGATTTCGTCGATGGAACCGAAGCGATTCTTGTACGCGCGTAAGATCCGATGCTCGCCGTTCGCATCGCCTTCGAAGTAGAGCACCGTGTCGACGAGATGCTCGAGCAGGCGCGGCCCGGCGATCGCGCCGTCCTTCGTCACGTGTCCGACAACGAGCGTCGCGCAGTGATGACGCTTCGCAAACTCCATGAGCGCCTGCGTGCAGTCGCGAACCTGTGCGACGCTTCCCGCGTACGATTCCGACTCCGGCAGCCAGACCGTTTGGATCGAGTCGACGATGAGTGCGAGCGGTGGCGCGGGTTCCAGGCCCTCGAGCACCGTGCGCAGATTCGTCTCGGCGGCGACGAGGATGCCGGCTTCGATGCGCAGGCGCCGGGCACGCAGCTTTACCTGCGCGGCCGATTCCTCGCCGCAGACGTAGACAACGCTGCCGCGCTGGGCCAACTGCGCTGCGATCTGCAGCGCAAGCGTCGACTTTCCAGCTCCCGGGGGACCCCCGAGGAGCGTCAGGCTGCCCGGAACGACGCCACCACCGAGCACGGCATCGTACTCGTGCAGCCCGGTTGGAATGCGTTCGACGCGCCGCTCATCGATCTCGTGCAACGGCGTTGGCAGGGAACCCCGCGTCGTCGTGCGCCGCGGCGCTGCCGTCTTGCGTGAGAAGGGGCGCTCGTCGAAGGAGTTCCATGCCTCGCACTGGGGGCACCGGCCGAGCCAGCGCGGCGACTCAAAGCCGCACGCCGAACAGAAGTAGACCGAGTGCGTCTTTGGCATCGCGCTCTTCTTTGCTACCGCGGCTCGCCTCCCTAGAAAGGTTAGGGGCGTTTGCGTGCGCGAAGCGCGCTCGGGCATGGATGCCGGGCGCCTTCACGTTGCCATCGACGGTCCTGCGGCGAGCGGCAAGACGACCGTCGCGCGCAGCTTGGCACAGCGGCTCGGAGTGCTCTACCTCGATACCGGCGCCATGTATCGGGCGCTCGCGTATCTTGCGCTCCAGACGCAGACGGATGCCGACAACGAGGCAGCCCTTCGCCGGTTGTGCGAATCGGAGGCGATCTGCGTCGTGCTCGACTCAAACGCTCCTCTCGGATTTCGCGTCTTCGCCCGTGGGGTCGAGCTCGACGACGCGGCGCTGCAGTCGAACGCCGTCAACGCCATCGTCTCGACGATCGCAGCGCATCCCTGCGTGCGCGACGCCATGGTGCGCCGCCAGCGCGCCGTAGCGTCCCATGCGTCGGTGGTGATGGCGGGACGCGACATCGGGACCGTCGTGCTTCCCGACGCAGCGGTGAAGGTCTTCCTGACGGCATCCGTTGCAGCGCGCGTTGCGCGCCGCCGCGAGCAGTTGGCGCGTGCCGGTGTCGACGTGACCGCACATCGGCTGAAAGAAGAAATTGAAGAGCGCGACCGGCTCGACGAAACGCGCGCTATTGCACCGCTCGTTCCGGCGCCGGATGCGCACGCGATCGACTCGAGCGCGATGAGTCCCGAAGAGGTCGTCGACGCCATCGCCACGCTCGTGGCGCGCGCCTGAGGGAAAGCTTCCCTAATGCTGTACGCGATCGCGAAAGCCCTCATTTACGCAGGCGCGCGACTCTTCT
>DAHUYK010000146.1 GCA_027315245.1 Vulcanimicrobiota bacterium
GTCGCTGGGCATCGTGAAAGACATCGGCGATGTGTATGGTCTCGATCGCCTCTCGCTCGCGCGCGTGCCGCGGACGGGCGAAAAGTCGATCGTCAAGCTGCTCGCAGCGATCGAAGGTTCGAAGCAGCGCGGGTTGGAGCGCGTCCTGGTGGGCCTCGGCATACGCTTCGTCGGCGAGCAAACAGCCCAAATTCTTGCCGGAGACTTCGGCTCGATGGAGGCGCTCGAGCGCGCGAGCGAGGAGCAGCTTCGAGAGAGCGCGGGAATCGGTTCCGAGCTCGCGTCGAGCGTTGCGCTCTTCTTCAAGCAAAAGGCGAATCGCGCGATGATCGAGCGGCTTCGCCAAGCCGGCGTCATGATGACGGCTGCTAGGCGGACGCGCGCTGCGGACGGGCCGCTCAAAGACAAGACGTTCGTGCTCACCGGAACGCTCGCAGGGCTCACGCGTGAAGACGCGACCGAAATGATCGAGCACGCGGGCGGACGCGTGACCGGCTCCGTGAGCAAAAAGACGGACTACGTCGTCGCTGGCGATGAGCCAGGCAGTAAGCTGACGAAGGCGCAGGCGCTCGGAGTCGCCGTCATCGACGAAGACGGTCTGCGCAGGCTCGTGTCACTGCGAACGTAGCGTTGCGCTTAGTAGACGCGGCGTAGGCCGTCTGGAGCGGTTGCCGGCGGCAGGGCGGCTGCGAGAGCGGCGGCGACGTCGCGTGCGATGACGCCGACCGGGCGCTTCGCTGCAGCAGCATGGCCGGCGCGGCCGTGCCAGTACGCACCGGCGCACGCGGCGTCGAACGGCGCGAGCCCCTGCGCGAGCAGCGTGCCGATCATCCCGGTAAGCACGTCGCCGGTTCCGGCGGTTGCGAGCGCGTTCGTCCCGGTCGTATTGATGAAAGTGCGCGTCCCGTCGTCGACGAGCGTATCGAGGCCTTTGAGCAGCGTCGTGATGCCGGTGCGGCTGACGAACTCGCGAAGGCGCGAGACGCGCTCATGGGCCGCGACGGTGCCCTTGCCCGAGAGCCGGGCGAACTCGCCCGCATGCGGCGTCAGTACGATGCGCTTGCCGCGCAGCTCGCCGGTATGCTTTGCAAGATGGAAGAGTGCGCTTGCGTCTGCAACGACCGGCAGGTCCAGGCGCGCGATGAGCCCGCGGACGATTTCGCCCGTACGATCGTCGAGCCCGAGGCCCGGACCGATGGCGATCGAGGTGTTGCGCTGCGCGATCTCGCAGAGCGTGGCGATCGCCTGCTCTGCCGACGCCGCCTCGTCGAGCTCGACGACCACCTGTTCGACGAGATGCATGCGCAGCGCGTTTGCGTCGGCGGCAGGCGCTGCGACCGTCACATAGCCCGCGCCCGCCCGCGCCGCCCCGAGCGCGCACAAGACGGCGGCGCCGGGGAACTGCCTGGACCCGGCGATGACGAGCGGCGCGCCGGAGCTGCGCTTCTCCGACTCGAGCGGGCGATGCGGCAGCAGGGCGGCGAAGGCGTCGTCGTCGAGCGCCGCATAGCGACGGGCGTGCGCCGCGAGCGTCGCGTCGCCGATGCCGATGTCCGCGCACCATAACTCGCCGACGCATTCGCGGGCGGGCATAAGCAATAGTCCGGGCTTGAGCGCTGCGAGCGTCACCGTCTCGGTGGCGCGCACGGCCACGTCGGCAACGGCACCGCTTTGCGAGTCGATGCCGCTCGGTACGTCGATCGCCAGCACGGCCAGGCGGCGAGCGTCGAGCGCCCGGATCGCAGCCGCGTACCGGTCGCCGACCGGCAGGCGGGAGCCGGTGCCGAAGAGCGCATCGATTGCAAGAGCGGATCCCGCGGTCGCTCCAACGGCATCTTCCGCGCGCTGCGGCAGTTCGCGCAGGAGGACGCCGCTCTGGGCTGCACGTGCCTCCGCCGCGCCGCGCGCCGGCGACGCACGAGCGGCTCCGTCGCAGAGGATCGTGCGTTCGTAGGACCCGTCGAGCGCCGCAAAGGCGGCAAAAGCATCGCCGCCATTGTCTCCGGGGCCGGCGAAGGCGACGATGCGCCCGCCGCGCGGCAGCCGCGAGCGGACGCGCTGCGCGATGCGCTCTCCCGCATTGCGCATGAGCGCTTCCTGTCCGGCGCCTCGCGCCGCGCTCGCGTCGGCTGCACGCATTTCGTCCGGCGCGAGCACGAAGATCACGGCTCGCCCTCAAGGATCACGACCGCCGCAGCGGTGCGCGCCGTGTGCGTGATCGTCAGGTGGATGCGCGTCACGCGACGCAGCGCGAGAAGATCCTCTGATCCTGCGCCGAGACGAATCGCGGGTTTGCCGCTGCGTTCGTGCGTCACGCCGATGCGTCGCCACGGGATGGCATGGCCGAACGCTTTGCGCGTCGCCTCCTTTGCGGCGAAGAAGCCGGCGAGGCGCTCCGCGACGTTGCGCTTGCGCAGCGCGTAGGCCACCTCTTCTTCGGTGTATATCTTGCGCGCGAACCACGCCAGAGCTCGATCGTCGAAGCGGTACCGATCGACGTCAGCGAGATCGAGGCCGATGCCCAGGACCATGCGACGCCCTTCGCAGGAGTTCGCAAGTTTTCCGGCAGGCGGCGGAGAATCACCTCGTCCGGGATGGAGTCGAAGATTCGCATCATTCCGATCAATGCCGTCGACGGCGTCTTCCTCGATCGTCTATCGCTCTGCGTCGAAGAGCGGTTCCTTTCGCGCGCGGTCATCGAGCGCAGCCTGGCGCTCTCGCGCGGCGCCCTCAACGCGACGCGCGGCCAACTCTTCGTCTCGACGCTCACCGGCAAGGCGCTGCAGGCGCATCCCGACCACGACGGACCGCTGCTCGTGCTCACGGACTTCGATCTTTATAAGACGTCGCACAGGTTCGTCTTCGGCGACGCAGATGAGGCGCAGTCGGTCGCCGTGGTCTCGCTGCATCGCCTGCGGCCGGAGTTCTACGGCGAAGAGCGGGACCCGAACGTTCTCTTTCAGCGGACCCTCAAAGAGTGCGTTCACGAACTCGGCCATATCTTCGGCCTTCACCACTGCTTCAATCCACGCTGCGGCATGTACTACTCCAACTCGATCTTCGAAACCGACAACAAAACGTCGTACTTTTGCGAGCTGTGCGACCGGCGCGCAGGGCGAGCAAGACGGTGAGCGTGCGCGCGAGCTTGGCGCCCGAGGCCAGGATTGCGCTCGCAGCCGTCGCCGGCGTTCTCTGCGCCGTGGTCGCGTGGTTTACGGCGGCAAGCCCGCCCGAGTTGCTCGTTCCCGCGCTCGTCGCGATCGTGGCCGCGGCGCTCGGAACGCCGTATGGCCTCGCCGTAACGCTCGCGGCCGTCGGCGCGGACCTCGCTGCGCGGCTGCAGCACGGGTCCGATGCCGCGCTTGGCGCCGTGCCGCTGCTCGTCGCGTGCAGCATCGTGAGCGTCCTCTTTCGCGAGCCCGATTCGAGCGAACCGGCTGTCGCGACGATTCCGCTTCCGAACGGTGCGGGGCTCGTTGCCGTCGTCGAGGGCTTGCGCGACGTGCATCGCGGCGACTTCACCCGGCGCATCAGCGTCGCGGATGCGCCCCTGCAGGATCTCGTCGAAGCGGTCAACCGTCTGGTCGCCGGAATGCGGGACTTCCTCGAACAGCTTTCGGCCCATGCCGCGCATCTCGCGCGCGCCGGAGCGGAACTGCGCGGCACGGCTGCGACGACGCTCGCCGTCCTCGGCGGCGCCTCGGTCGCGCACGAGCAGCTTGACGAAGGCATCGTCGAGCAGGCCGGGATCGTTGAGCAGGCGACGCACAAGCTGCTCGAGCTGAGTCAGGCCATCTCTTCCATCGCAGCGTCCGCCGAACAGCAGACGCGCAGCCTCGACGAGACCGCGATGAGCGTGGAAAACATGGCGTCCTCAATCGAACAAGTGACCGTCCAAGTCGACGCCTTGTCGACGATCTCGCAGGAAACGTCGCGTACGGCGCAGCGCGGCGGCAGCGCGATCGAAACGATCAACGACGGCATGCACACGATTGCATCCACGATTGAAGAACTCGGTTCCGATATCCAGCAGCTCGGCAGCAACTCCGATCAGATCGGCGACATCGTCAAAGTCATCGATCGTATCTCCGAGCAGACGAACCTTCTTGCGCTCAACGCCGCAATTGAAGCGGCCCGAGCCGGAGAGCACGGGCGTGGCTTTGCGGTCGTCGCGAACGAAATTCGCAAGCTCGCCGACGGCAGCGTCGCCGCCACAAAGGAGATCGCGCAGCACGTCACAGCCACGCAGAGCGTCATCGCGGATGTCGTCGGGGCGATGGAACGCCTCACGGAGCGCGCCGAGACCGGCGTGACGAGCACGAACTCCGCGTCGGGAGCGCTCGGCCAGATCGTGAGCGCCGTGCTGGCCGCGAACGAACAGATTGGGCAGATCAGCGCGGTTGCTCGCGCGATGAGCGCAAACTCGCAGCTCGTCATTCATTCCATCGGCGAAATAACTAAGTCGGTCGCGCTGAATCTCAAAGCGACGCAGTCGATGGCGCGTCAATCCGAAGGCGTGAATCAGGCGTTTTCGGACATCTCGTCCATCTCACAGAAGAACGCTTCGTCGGTCGAAGTGCTTACGTACGTCAGCAAAGAGGTGACCGACGCATCGAACCGGATGCTCGCCTCAATCGAGCAAGTCCACGCGCTCGGTGGCCAGATCGACGAACGGCTCCGGCGTTTCAAGGTCGGAGAGAACGGAAAGGGAGAACTGCCGTGACCTTTAGCCTGCGCGCGCGCCTTTTGAGCGCGATCGTCGGAGCCGTGGTGCTCGTCTTCATCTGCAGCCTCATCGCGGCGCGTGTCGTGCTCGGACACGACCTCTACGCTCTGGCCCGCACGGAAGTGACGAGCGAGGCGAGTGCATTCGATGGGTACGTCTCAGCGCGCAAACAGCAAGTGCAGCTCTTGGTCGAACAAGAAGCGTCCAGCGAAGCGCTGCGCCACGCTCTGCAGACGCGCGACATGGGAGCGCTGAGCAAAGAGCTCGCCAATACGGTCACCGACGCCAACCTCTCGTTTCTCACGGCTGTCGACGTCAACGGACGGGTTCTCGGGCGCGCGAGGGCGCCGGCCGGCGGTTCGCTTGCGACCGATCCGCTCGTGCAGCGTGCGCTGAACGGCGAAGATTTTGGGACGATGGCATTGCTTGCGATGCCGTTTTTGCGCAGCGAGCAACTCGCGCTGCAAGTCGGTTCGCAGCGCAGCGGCTTGGCCATTGTCGCTGCCACCCCGATCAGTAACTCGCAGGAACGGACGATCGGCGCGCTCTTTGGCGGCGTGCTGCTCAACCACTCGTACGATCTCGTCGACGAAGCAACGCGAGCAATGGGCGGGGCGAGCGCCCTGCTCGACGGCGACGTCATCGTTTCGAGTTCCATCGTCGCTCCCGACGGCACACGGTACATCGATGCTCGCGTCCCTGCCGCAGCCGACGCGATCCGCTCGGGCCGGCCGTTCGTC
>DAHUYK010000152.1 GCA_027315245.1 Vulcanimicrobiota bacterium
TTCACGCCATTCGAACGCGACGAGCCCGCACGAGGTGAGCGTCATCACCTCCCACGCGATGAGGAACCCGAGCACGTCCGTTGCGGCAAAGATGCCGACGACCGCGAGCAGCAGGAGGACGTATGCGGCACCGAACCACCAAATGGAGTATGCGCCGTCATAGCGCCGCAGATACGACGCGCAGTAGATGGAAACCGCAAGCGCAACAAGACCCGCAATGCAGGTGAAGACGCCGCCAAGGGGCGTCAATATGAAATACACTTGAGCAAACGGCCAGATCGTCCACGGACCCAGTACCGGCGATGCGCCCGCGATGCCCGCGGCTCCCGCAGCAATCGCAAGCAGTGATGCAATCGCTCCAATTGCAGCGACGACTGGAGCGGCTCTCAACGCAGCGGCTTCTGACCGCAGAGTGCGAGCAAGGCTTCGAGAATCGCCAGCGGAGGCGGTGGGCAGCCTGGAAGCGCCATGTCGACAGGAATGATCTCCTGCGCACCTCCGGCCGACGTGAAACTCGGCCCGAAGATACCGCCGCTTGCCGCGCACGCTCCAACTGCGAGAACGCGTTTTGGTTCTGGCATCGCATCATACGCTTCGCGTAGCGGCGCCTTCATGTGCTCGGTCACCGGTCCGACGACGATGAGGACGTCGGCTTGACGCGGCGCCGGTGTGATAAAAACCCCGAAGCGATGCATGTTGTAGAGAGGGTCGTTCAGATGCGCGATCTCGCTCAGGCACGATCCACAGTCTCCAGCGTCGACCACGCGCACGTGAACTGAACGCGCGAAGGGCGCAGGCAGCACAGGCGCGCAACCCCGGCGAACCGCCCACGCCGCGTCCTTGCGCCATGGAAGCGGGTGCGCGCTGACGGCGTCAGCGCAACGCATGCAGTGAATGCAGCGCTCTTCGCGTACCGCGAGCCCTTCTTGCTCGGGCACAATCGCACTCGTAGGGCAGAGAGCCACGAGCGCGCGTTGCGCTTGCGTGGCGTGCGGGACTCCTTGCGGCAGCCCAGGGCTCACGCCGGGTACCTGCTCCGCCTTTATGGGATACGACATGCTCTTGATGCCGCCGAAGAGACCGCGCAAGAACCAACTCATGGCTAGCGATCACTCTCCGCGACCGAGAGCCCGCAGGTCGCGAGGATGATGGGGAAATCTTGGAAGGCAAAATCCTCCGCAACCCATCGAAAGCACTGCCAGTTGCGAAACGACGGCGGCGTGAAGCGGAGCATCGCGCACGCCCCGGCATCGTCGAGTCGCAGCAGTTGAATGCAAGCACCTCCCGGCGCCTCGGCCCACGCGAGCGCCTCACCGCTGCGCGGCTGCCACGGTGCTCGAACCGGGCCTGAAGGAAGTTCGCTCGCGATGCGCGCCACAATTGCAGCCGACGCCTCGATTTCACGCGCGAGCGTTCGCAGCCGCGCGTAGCCGTCGCCCTCGCGTTCCGTAGGCACGGACGGTACGGCGTGCGCGTACTGACCGTATGGATGGAGGAGGCGCATGTCATCCGCAACGGCGCTCGCGCGTGCGAACGGGCCGACTGCGCCGAACTCGCGCGCGCGCGCTTCCGAGAGAACTCCGACGCTCTCGATGCGGTCAAGAAAGGTCGACGTATGACCGAGCTGCTCGACGGTGTGCGCGACACGCCGCGCAAGCTCGCCGAGCGCGCCCGCGGCTTCCGCGGCAGCCGCGTCGTCGACGTCGCGCGCGAGGCCGCCGATCGTAGCGAGGCCAAAGAGGTATCGATGACCCGCGAGTGCGCCGCTCAGGCGGAGCATACGTTCTTCAATTTCCAAAAGGCGAGCGGCTGCAACCCACAACGACGTCGAGTCGACGATCGCGCGGATCACCGCAGTGTGGCGCCGCACGCGCTCAATCTCCGCGAAGAGCACGCGCAGGTACTCCGCGCGCAACGGCGGCTCGGTGGCACTGACGCGTTCGGCCGCCATGCAGAACGTCCACGCATTTGCGAATGCGGACGTGCCGTTGGTGCGCTCGACGAAGAGCACCGCGTCTTGCGCGCAACGCCCTTGCACGAGCTTCTCGACCCCTCGGTATTTATAGAACAGGCGTGGCACCGACCGCACGACGTCTTCGCCGGCGGTTTCCAGCAGAAAGAGAGCAGATTCCGCTTCGCCGGAGTAGATAGGACCGACCGGCATGACAAACGCGCCCTCCTCGCGTAGGACGCGGCGAGGCTGCCATTGGCGTTCGGTAAGCGCCTCACGCAACGGCGAGCCGGGACGCATCGGTCCGACACCTTCGGCCCAGCGATTGTCGTGCAGGACGAAGTCGCCGAGGCGCGGGTGTCCGGCAAAATCGATGGCGAAGAGATCTTCGATCTCGCGCTCGAGCCAGTCGGCGGAGACGTCGGCCGGCGTCAGGCTTGGCACCGTGCGGCTACCATTGCACCGCACGATGAACTGCGTCCATCCTTCATCGGCCGGACCGCAGAAGACATATCGCAGTTCAGGAACTTCGGGATCGTTCACGGCGATCGTTGCCAGTCGCCAGCCGTCGCGGCGCATTCGAGCGCACGCCGCGATGAGATCGTCCGGTGAAACGAACTCGCTTCTCACGGCGCCGCCATGACGGATGCGGCGCGTGCGATGAGCATTCCCAGACCGGTAGGTATCCAAAGCCCAAGCACGAGTATTGGAACGGCGGCAGCGACGCAGACTGCCGTGCAGAGAGGTGGAGCATCGTTAGCGTGTACGTCGCTGCGCTCGCGACCGAAGAGCACGCCGCCGATTTTTGCGATGGTTCCTGCAAATGCGATGCCGACAAAGAGCACGACCACGCAGGCAATCCAAACCTTTCCGGCGCTGACGGCAGCGATCACGATCGCGAGTTCGCTCAAAAAGACCGCGAAGGGCGGTGCGCCGGCAATTGCGAGAGAGGCCGCAAGCAAAACGGATCCAGCCAGGGGAATGCGCTGCTGCAATCCTCGCAGCTTCGCAAACTCCGTCGTGCCGGCCACGAGCGTCACGATGCCTGCAGCGTAAAAGCAGACGGATTTCGTTATGGCATGTGCGAGAATCTGCCAGACGACGCCGAGATTTCCCGAGAAGGTTCCAAGCGATGCAGCCAGGGCGATGATTCCCATGTGTTCCACCGTGGAGAATGCGAAAAGGCGTTTCAGATCGTGCGTCTGGACGATGAGGAGCGCTGCGGCAATCAACGATGCCGCGCCGAACGCGGCAAACCAACTATCGGCATGGAGACGGGGAACCGCTTGAAAGAGCGCGAGCAGACGCAGGAGCACGTAGAACACCGCGGTCGTCTCGACACCCGAAAGCATCGCGCAGACGGGCGCCGGTGCCTGACTGTGCGCATCCGGCAGCCAGGTGTGCATCGGAAACAGCCCAATCTTGGCGCCAAAGCCGATCAGCAGCAACCCGAAGGCTGCGGCCACGAGCGTGGGATTCATGTGCGGTGCGTCGTGGGCGAGGCCTGCGTAGGTGAACGGGGCGCCACCTGCGGCGTGCTGTGCCCAAAAGAGAACGAGGACGCCAAGCACGGCAACGGTTGCGCCGAGCAACGTGATGATCATGTATTTCCAGGCAGCCTCGAGCGCCTCGCGTGTATCGGTGAAGCTCACGAGCAACACGGAGAGAAGCGTCGTGAGCTCTACTGCGATCCATGCGAGTCCGGGCTCGACGCAGACTGCGATCGCGAGCATCGATGCGACGAACAGCGCGAAGTTAGCGTAGTAGACGCGCAAGCGCCGGGGTGTCGGGCGCAGATGTGCGATGTAGCCGACGGAGTACCAGGCCGCGCTGCACGTCACGGTGGCGATGCCAAGCAAGATGAGGGCTGAGAACGCGTCGACGCGCACCCAGTCCGCGATTGCAACGACGCTCCCTCGCGCCAGCGTCTGCGCCGCGATCCACATGGCGAGCCCGAGCGATGCCGTGAGCGCCGATGCGACGACGTAGGGGGCGGCGCGTTCGCTGCGTGGCAGCGCGCACCAGAGAGCGGCGACGATGGGAGCGGCTACCGCAGCGAAGAGAATCACGGCGTATGTTCCCGGAGCATCGTGAGCTCTGCGACTGCGGTCGATCCCACACGGCGGTATACGGCGCGTGTGAGCACGGCGACGATGAAAGCGAGAAGCGGGACGTCGAACGCTATTGCGAGCTCGGCGATGAGCGGAAAGTCAGGCGCGATAGCTATGCCGGCGAGAAAGGCAGCGTTCTCCATGGCGAGGATGCCGAGCACTTGCGGCACTGCCTCGCGCCGCACCGCGAGCACGAGCGCACCGACGAGGAGGGAGGCGAACCCGACGACGACGTTCTGCGGCGCCTGGAGCGGCTCGGCATGGGCGAGGCGCGCGCCGAGGGAGACGCCGACGAGGGCAAGCCCGAGGGCGAGCAGGAGCGCGGCGGGTGCGTCAAGCGCTTGCGATATCTCTCGGACCGCGTAGACCTCACGCGGCACGAGGCGCCGCAGCACCCAGGGGATGAGAATAGGTTTGCTGATCACCGTGACGCAGCCGACCGCGAACAGGTGCCATGAAAACGGATCGGATCCGAGCAGAAACGCGGATGCAGCCAGCAGGGCTGACTGCACGATGAAGAGGCTCAAACATGCGGCCACTTGCCGCACGATCACCATGCCGAACGCGCTGAGCACGAAAAGCCCGCAGAGCAGCGCATTGATCTCGGGAACGTATGCGTGCGCAGGCATCACGAAGCGAGCACCGCTGCGATCATTGCTGTGACGGCAACGACGAAGGCCGCGCCCAGGTACTCAGCGATGCGGAACAGGCGCAGCTTGGAGACCGACGTCTCGACGATGACGAGCAGGGCGAGAAGAATGGCGATCTTGAGAAAGACGATGAGGATCGCCGCGCAGACTGCTCCAGCCGAAGGCGTTGAAGCCAACCCCCATGGTGCAAAGAGCACGTTTGTGAAGATGACGCACAGTACGGTCGTTTTCATCGCGCTTCCCCAGAGGAGCAGCGCGTACGGCGCGCCTGAAAAGTCCAGTACCTTTGATTCATCGATCATCGCCAGCTCAAAGTGTCCCGAAGGGTTGTCCACCGGTAAGCGGCCCGTCTCCGCGATGATCAGCATGAAAAACGCGAAGAGAATGAGGACGTGTGCCGGGCTGAAGAAGTGCGTGGGCGGGCTGAGCCACTGTTGCTGCACGACGTACGGAATGGTCGAGTTCGCGACGAACGACACGGCAAAGAGAATAACGATGAGCACCGGTTCGGCGAGGAAGCCGACCATACGTGTGCGACTCGCTCCCATGGCACCGTACGGGACACCGCCGTCGACGGCTGCGAGCGTCAAAAAGAAGCTGCCGATGCCCAGGATGAATCCTGCTGCCAGCATGTCGCCCGCGAACGCTCCAAAGAGCGGAAAATCGGTGAGGACCGGGATGAGCAGTGTGACGAGCAATGGTGAGAGGCATACGGCGTAGGGTGCGAAGCGGCTCACCCACGTCGCCGACTCAGCGTAGCGGTACTCTTTGGCAAAGAACTTCCTGAGGTCTCGATACGGCTGCCAAATGCTCGGGCCGCGCTTGAACTGGATGTTTTCGCGCCATCGCGCAGCGATGCCGCGAAAGAGCGGCGCAAGGCCTGCTACGAACGCCAGCTGCAAGAGATTGAGCCCGAGCGCCGTCGCGATACTCATGCGTCGCGTTCCCCGGGGTCGCTCTCGAGGACGGCCGCTGCGTCATCGCCTATCGCGATCGGCGCGGTATCGAAGAAGTCGTCTTCGACGTCCTCGTGCCTGCGCAGACGTGTCTTCAGTTCAACAATGCGCGCCTGAAGCTGCCGTGCCCGCGCAAGAAGGATCTCGACGCCGGCATACGCGCCGGCGTTCCGGTGCCGCTCCGTTGCGAGATCGCGCGTGACGCGTTGCAGCTCAAAGTGCTCTGCGGCATAGAGCTTCTGCAGGTCGTACAGGCGCTGTGCGCGTTCCTTTTCATCCATCTTCAGCGAGGGTAGGAGCCATTAGCCGGGTTCGGCACTTGCGGCGAGCTCCATCGCCGATGAGATGTGGGTTGAGAATAACATTCTGCAGCGAATCCTGCATACCTGCGCGCAGCGGTCACAACGCGACGACGACAATTGTCACAAGAAGCGCGGCGAGTGTATAGGATACGTATCCTTCAAGGCGTCCGTGGTGCATCCGCGCGACGAACCGCGCGACGAAGCGGGTCGCAGCTGCGACCGGGCGCGTCGCGACACGCTCCGCAATGAACGGGGTTTCGCGTTGTCTCGTGATGGCGACGCGAAAGTGTTCGTGGACGGCCTGGCGGCTGTGCTCGACGGTGCGCGGATGAAAGATCGCCTCGAAGATGACGCGCACGGGATTGGAGAAGCCGGTGGCGGTGTAGGTCATCTCGGGTAAGAGCGGCCGTATGCCTCC
>DAHUYK010000155.1 GCA_027315245.1 Vulcanimicrobiota bacterium
AGCTACATGGCGATGATCACCGAGTTCCCCGTTGCGGGGTCGGTGTACACCTACGCCGCGCGAAGCCTTGGGCCCGCGGCCGGCTTCTTCGCCGGCTGGGCGATCTTGCTCGATTATCTTCTCGTTCCGACGCTCACGTACGTCGCGTGCGCGATTGCCGTCCAGGCCGCCGTTCCGGCTGTACCGCAAGCTCTCTGGATCGTCGTGCTGCTCGCATTCGCGACGATCGTCAACTACAACGGCATCGAGACGACCGTGCGCATGAACTTTGTGATGCTCGCCGTGCAGATCGTCATCCTCGCGCTCTTCATCGTTTTTGCGCTTATCGCGCTCGCGCACCACGTGGCGGGCGCGCATCTCTCGCTCGCGCCCTTTTACACTCCCGCAGCGCTCACGCCCGCGCTGATCTTCGGCGCACTCTCACTCGCCGTGTTGAGCTTCCTGGGCTTCGATGCGATCTCGACCTTTGCCGAAGAAGCGCGCGACGGCGCCCGCGCAGTGGCGCGCGCGACGGCGCTCGCGCTTTGCCTCTCGGCCTTTCTCTTCATGCTGCAGACGTATCTCGCGTCGCTCTTCGTGCTTGGGCGCACGTCGTTCGCCTCCGGAAATGCGGCGAACACCGCCTTTTACGATATCGCCGCCGCGGTCGGCGGCTACTGGTTCAAGTTTCTCCTCGCCGTGCCCGGCGTGTTACTCTCGGGGCTCGCCTCCGCGCTCACGGCGCAGGCCGCCACAGCTCGCCTTCTGTACGGTATGGCGCGCGACGGGCGCCTGCCGGGCGCTCTCGCGCACGTCAACGAGCGGCGCAAGGTCCCCGATCGCGCGATCTTCGTCGTTGCCGGCGTGACGCTCGTGCTCGGATTGCTGCTCGTCGGCAAGCTCGAGCTGCTCACGTCGATGGTCGCCTTCGGCGCGCTCGTCGGGTTCTTGCTCTTGCACCTCTCCGTCATCGCCTATTTCATCGTGCGCAAGCGCAGCGCCAACTGGCTGCGCTACCTCATCGCACCGGCCATCGGCTTCGCCGTGATCGCCTATGTGCTCTGGAACGCGCAGGAAGCTGCGAAGATCGCCGGCGGGTGCTGGCTCTTGGCCGGTCTCGTCGTCTTCCTGATCGTACGCGCGCGCCCCCACGCCGCCGCCTAGGGAATCTAAATCTCTTTAGACCGTCTTGCGGACCCTCGCGAGCAGAACGATCGACGCGACGAACACCCAGAGCGCGGAGAGCAGCGGCGTCACCATCGTTCCCACGCCGGTGATGGCAAAGGTTCCGGGCCCCCCGAAGATGGTCAGCGTGAAGAGCGCGTCGACGATGAAGACGACATAGCCGAACGCGTTGAGCCAACCCGGCATGGCGCCTCTGCGCCGGCTTTCGTTTGCCGCGGCAAACGCGAATGCCGCAAAAGAGCCGAAGCCGAAGATGAACATGACGATATCGAAGAGGTAGAGGAGCGTGAACGTCGGGCTCGCGTTCAAACCGTGGATCGCCGCCGCGCCCATGAGTGAGACCGCGACGATGTTCAGCGTAGCCCAGACGATCGCACCGGCAACGCCCCATTGCGCGAGGGTGCGATCCGTGTTGTTCTGATCGCGTAGATAGTCGAAGAGCCCGATCGCGAACCAGAGAATGAAGGCCACCGCCGGCAGGGTCAGCCAGGCCGCGATCGCGAGCGCAGTACTATGGCTCGTCATGTATCCGGCGATCTGGGCGGCGCTCTCCGTTGCCGGAGGCGGGGCTCCCGGGATGATCCCTGAGATGACGTACAAGATCGCGCCGACGATCCCGGAATAGGCGGCGGACCGCTCCATGTGACGGTTCTGCATAAAAACCTCCGTAAAGCAGCGTACTGGCCTTCGCCATCCCCCTATTCGAGCAACCGCTAGGCAATCCCGGCGGCTCGGGGGCCGCGGGGGAGGCCGGTGCGCGTGCTGGCATTCGGCTGCCGCGCGAGAAACGCCCGACATCCGGGAACGAAAAGGGAGCAATGAACTACACACATTTGAGCCGCATCGGCGCGATCGCAGCCCTCGCAGGCACGTCTCTGCTCGCTGCTCCCGCATTCGGGCAGACCCCGCCTGCGCCGCCGGGACAGCCCGCACCGGTCACGCCAACGACGCCCGCGCAGCCGTCCGCCACGACCGCCCCGCCGGCGATCACGATGCCTCCCGCAACGACGCCCTCGACGCCGCGCCCGAACATGTGCATGTCGTCAGTGACGAACGCCGGTGCCCAATGCGCCAACATGATGAACGTGAATCGCACGACCATGAAGCGGCGCAATATGCTCACGAACAATCCCAATGGCTCCAACTGGCTTGCCGCCTTCAATCGCCCGAACGTGATCGCGAAGAACCGCCGTCAGTATCGGTCGAGCAGGGTCGGCCGCGGGCAACCGCCCCGGTAGCGAAGCCTCGCTGACACTCGGTAAGCGGCGCCCGGCAAGGGGGGTGCCGCTTTCAAATTTTTGGGCACCGCCGCCCCAAGCGAGCAGCGCGCAGCTCGCGGCCATACTCCAGGCAAGTGTGGGTTTAGCGACCTGGTGGGTAATGATGGGCCATGAGTAGATTTGCACGTATCGGCGGTGCGGCGTTAGCGGTCGCGCTCGTCGCACTTCCTGCCTCATCGCTGGCGCAGACGACGACCACGGTCACCGCTTCACCTGGGACGAACGCCGGTCCTAACACGACCGCCTCGCCGGCGGCCGCGCTGCCGACGGCAACGCCGCTGACGAACACGAACACCTACACGACGACGACCCACGACAACGGCGGCGGCGGATGGTGGGGTTGGCTCGGCTTGATCGGCCTCATCGGCCTCTTCGGCCTCAGCGGCCGTGGCGGCGGAGGACGCACGACCGTCTAGCGAACGCGCGGGAAGGCGAGCACGCAGCGTCAAACGCGCGCGCGTGCTCCTTTCGCGCGGCGCATTGCGCGGCGAGCCGGACATTCCCGGCGACAAGTCGGTCTCGCACCGCGCGCTGATACTGCAGGCTTTCTCTCGCGACGCCTTCGCCATCGAGAACCTCAACGAAGGGCGAGACGTCCTCGCGACGCGCCGCGCGCTTGCGACGCTCCGCAAACGTTTGGACGGTGGCGACGACGCGGGCGTCGCCGAGATCGACTGCATGAACTCTGGCTCGACGGCACGTATGATGCTCGGCGCCTGCGCCGGAGCGAACGTTCGGGCCCGCTTCGACGGTGACGCCTCGTTACGGCTGCGCCCCATGGAGCCGGTTGCAGCGCAACTGCGGGCCTTCGGCGCTCGTATCGATACGACCGACGGACGCCTTCCACTCGAAATACACGGACGCAGGCGCATCGAGACGCAGCACTTCATCCTCCTTTCACCATCGGCGCAGGTGAAATCGGCACTTCTTTTTGCGGCGCTCTTCGCCGGCGTTCCCCTCGATATCACGGGCGATGCGGCGTCGCGCGATCACACCGAGCGGCTGCTGCGCTTTGCGGGCGCGCGGATCGCGTGGGACGGCGAGCGCACCGCCTTCGATGCGCCGCCGGCGAGTTACGAGCGCGTCATCGTTCCTGGCGATATGTCGGCCGCGGCGTTCTTCATCACGGCCGCAGCGATCGCGCCGGGGAGTGACATCGTCGTTCGCGCGGTCGGCGTGAATCCAACGCGAACTGGCCTCATCGACGCCTTGCGTCTCATGGGGGCCGACGTCTCGCTCCACAATGAGCGTGAGCGCTGCGGCGAGCCGATCGCCGACGTCGTCGCACGCCACGCTCCCCTGCATGCTGTCGACGTTGCTCCCGATCTCGCGCGCAGGGCAATCGACGAGATCCCCCTGGTTGCCGTCGCTGCGGCCTTCGCGCACGGCGCAACGCGCATTCGCGGCATCGGTGACCTGCGCACGAAGGAGTCGGATCGCATCGCTTCGATCTGCGAGCTGCTCTCTGCGGCCGGTATCGAGGCCACCGCTACCTCGGACGCTATGACCGTTCTTGGAGGCATCCCCCGAGGGGAGGGTGCGAGCGTTCGGGCCCACGGCGATCATCGCATCGCGATGGCGGCCGCCGTCCTCGCGTCTGCCGCCGGTCCGCTCGAGCTCGACGACGCGGCGAGCGTCGACGTGAGCTTCCCCGAGTTCTTCGCTACTCTCGCGAAAACGCGCGTGCAGTAGCGCGTATTTCGGCGTCGATCGTTTCCGCTGCCATCCGGCCGCGAGCAATAAGAGCGGACATGGCGACGAGGTCGGCTTGCAGATGCTCGACTGCGGCCCCTATCCGCGACGCATCGACGTCGATACGCTTCATCACCCGCAAGCGTGACGTCAGAACACGGACCTCGCGCAGCAGTCGAACCGCGGCGACGATCGGAAAAACGAGCCCGGCGATGACGGCTCCGAGGAGAAACGATTCGGGCATCGACATCGCTACGCAGCCGAACCGGGGCTCGACCCTCCATCCGACTTCGGCGCTTCGGTTTTCGGAGTGTCCGGCTTTGGCGCGTCGGCTTTGGGAGCATCGGCCTTCGGAGCGTCGGTTTTCGCCGCGTCGGGCTTTTTCCGTGAGTCGGTCACGTAGAAGCCGCTGCCCTTGAAGACGACCGGCGCCGCGTTGAAGACGCGCTGCAGCGCGCCGTTACACGCAGGACAGCGTCCGTCGTAGCTCTCGTCGAAACCGTGCCGAACTTCGGTGACTTTGCCGCACGCGGTACAGCGGTAATCGTAAAGCGGCATCGTGAAGCCTAAGGAACCTTAAAGATCAGCCAGCGCTGCGTCGTTGCGCCGGTATTCCACTAAGCCTTTAAAGTTCGTCAGCGCGACCTGAAGTTGGGCGAGCATACGCCGGCCGCGCCGCCACCAGTCGAGGAGCGCGGCGAAGCGCCCGTGGTACGCCGGATAGCTCAAACGCATGTGAAGGCGCGAGAGCGACGTCTTACGCTCGACGCGAAAATCGACGCGCCTGCGCACCGAATACGCTCCAACGAACGAAAGGTGATGGTTCGTGATGAACTGATCGACTTCGAAGAGCTGTTCTTCTTCGCCCGGCACCTGCGTACGCAGCACGACTTCGCTGCCAAGGCCGATCGGCTGGTCGCATTCGACGCGCCTCGCGCTGCGCAGAAACGAAAGCCAGACGGGCCACTTCTCGACCGAGCAGAGCAGCGTAAAGACGTCTTCAACGGGAGATTCGAGATCGACGCTCGCGGTGAGCGATCGCGTGCCGCGATCAAACGTCGGAGAGATGCTCGCCATATCAGGGGTGCTCGCTTCGCGCTGCGCGCCGTGCGAGCCTGCCGTCGCAGACGGCTCGAGCGAAGGCGACGAGCGTGCGCACACCGATTGGCAGCGCCGCCTCGTCGAGCCGAAAATCGGCACTGTGACCTGGATGAACGGCTCCTTGACGTTCGTTGCGGACTCCGAGCCGCACGAGCACGCCGGGAACGCGCTGCGCGAAGTACGCGAAGTCCTCCGCGCCCATCGTGGGAGGCAGCGACTCAACCCGGATGCCTTGCCCGGCGACGATGCGAGCGAACGCGGTCGCGAGCTCGGCGTCGTTCACGACGGGCGGATATCCGTAGACGATCTCGACGTCGGCCTGCGCGCCGTACGCGGCGGCGACGCCGCCGACGATGCGCCGGACGCGCGCTTCGAGCTGCGCGCGAACGTTCGGATCGTGCGCGCGCAGCGTTCCCGTCATGCGCACCTCGTCGGCGATGACGTTCATCCTATAGCCGCCATTGATCGTGCCGATGGTCACAACGACACTCGCAAGCGGATCCGTCTCGCGCGACGCGATGTTCTGCAGCGCGAGTACGATTGCGCTCGCAGCGGGAATCGCGTCGAGCGCCGTGTGCGGAGACGCCCCGTGCCCTCCCTTGCCGCGCACCGTGACGTAGAGTTCGTCGGCCGACGCGTTCACGGGTCCGGGCGTGATCGACACAGCGCCTGCGTCGAACCGAACGTCGACGTGCAGCATCGCAATGGCGTCGACTGCAGGATCGTCGAGCACGCCTTCTTCGAGCATCGGCTGTGCGCCGCCGGGGCCTTCTTCGGCAGGTTGAAAGAGGAAGACGACGCTACCCGGCAGCGTCGCGCGCTCGGCTGCGAGTACGTGCGCCGCACCGAGCAGCATCGCGGTGTGCGCATCGTGGCCGCACGCATGCATCACACCGGAGACCTCCGAGGCAAACGGCAATCCCGTTCGCTCCTGCAGGGGAAGCGCGTCCATATCGGCGCGCAGCGCTGCGACTCGGCCGGCTTTCCCGCCGCGCAGCAGCCCGACGACGCCCGTGCGCGCGACACGGCGATGCGGTATGTCGAGACGCTCGAGTTCTCCCTCGACGATCTTCGCGGTTGCCTCTTCTTCAAAGCCCAGCTCTGGACGGCGGTGTATCGCGCGACGAAGTTCGACGACCCGCGCGCGCACCGACCCGTTCGGTTCATCGGCCATCGAGATGCAGGCTTCCGGTACGGACGCGCGGCACCTTTTCGCATGGGCCCCGACCTCGCGCTGGCACTGCTCATCGACAGAGCGGCGGCCGCATACACGACGAACGCGCCTGCGTACATCGCGTATCGCGAGACGACGCTCGTGCAAGCGCCGGGACTCGGCCGCTCGCAAGAGATCGATCGTGACGTCCTCGTGCGCAATGGGGACGACGAAGCCGTCATGCAGGACGTGCCGAGCGGCACGCAGCGCATCGGGCAGGCATTTCCGATCGATCCGTACTTCGACCCGTTCTCGCAGTACAACTTCAGCTACTATGCGAACCTCAAACGCATCGACATTACGCTACAACGCGGCGCACCGTTCACGTTGCCCGCCCCTTCGCCAAATCCGAACGTCGACGCCGTCGTGCCCTACATGTCGTTTTGGAACGTGCGTTACGCGCCGGACTCGCGGCCGAATCGTCTGCATTTCTTCGTGACGCCGACGTCGAGCGCGTCGGGGGGGATGTATCCCAGCGACATTGTGGAGGACCCGGCGACACGTCTGCCGTCGCGCATCGTTCTGCAGGATACGTCGAGCGACATGACGATCGCACTCGATTACGGCGTCGTGGGCGGCCACTGGATCGTTACGAGCGGCACGTTCACGGCAACGGAGCACGCACTCTTTGTGACGTTCGTCGTCACCGCGCATGTCACGTACTCGGATTACGTCTTCTCGAGCACGCCGCCTCCGCAGGCCGCAGCATTGCCGTCACCGCTCTCGCCCTCACCGTCCCCGTAGCAGCAATCGCCGCGTCGCAAGGGTTCCGTAGATCGCGACGGCACCGAGCCCAAAACCGAAGACGATGACCGCGGTGCGCAGCGGGTAGCCCGAAGGTGCGGCGTTCATCACGTCAAGGCCGCCGCTGCCCACCGGGAAGGATGGCAAGAGATACGGGAACAGGGTCGCCGTCGCGGCAACCATGAGCGCAACGAGAAAGACGCTGCTGGCGCAGAAGCGCTGGAACGGCGAATGCAAACGCGAAAGCGCGACGAGCGCGACGACCGCCGCAGCCGGAGCGATCCAGAGCACGGGCCCAAGGTGCGTCGGGTGCACGCGCAGCGTTGCCCACGTCGTCACCGCGAAGAGCGCGAGCACGATCGGCCAGAGGCGCTGCGTCCAACGCGTCGCGCGCGTCGCGAGTACCGGCGAGCGCCAGCCGACGAAGAGCGTGCCGTGCAGCGCGAGTGCCGCCAAGGCGAGGGCTCCGACGAGCACGGCATAACCGTTGAGCAAGAAGCCAAACGTACCCGCGAAGTAATGCGCAGCGTCCAGCGGTACGCCCCGCAGCACGTTCCCGAGCGCGACGCCGAAAAGAAACGCCAGCAACGCGCTGCACGCGCAGAAGGCGACATCCCAGAAACCATGCCAGAGATCGTTTGCAAAGTATCCGCGCAGCTCGATAGCCATGCCGCGTCCCATGAGGAGCCAGAGCACGAGCATAAACGGAAGATAGAACCCGCTGAACGACGCGGCGTACGCGAGCGGAAAGAGCGCGAAGAGCATGCCGCCGGCGGCGACGAGCACCACCTCGTTCGCGTTCCAGAAGGGGCCGATCGTCTCGAGCGACGCCGCGCGCTCCTCGTCGCTGCGCGCGAGCAGCAGGTGCACCGCGCCGACGCCGAGATCGTACCCGTCGAGCAGCACGTATGCCGTGAGCACGAGGGACAGAAGAACGAACGCAGCGACGTTCATACGCGCGCTGCCGCGGGCGCTTCGTCTGCGCCGGGGCCTTCGCCGATCTGGCGCAGCACGAGCACGAGGAACAGCACTCCCAGCACGAAGTAGATGCCGGCGAAACCGACGATCGTAAAGATCGTTTCACCGCCGGCGACCGTTGGAGATACTGCTTGTGCCGTGCGCAGCAGGCCGTAGACGAGCCACGGCTGCCGGCCGACCTCGGTGACCATCCACCCTGCTTCGTTCGCGATGAAGGGAAACGGCATGAGGAGCATGAGCAGCCAGAGCATCCAACGGGCGCGGTACAATCGTCCGGCGGCCAGGAGAAGGCTTGCAATTCCCATGACGGCCGCGAAGATCGTGCCCAATCCGACCATGACGTGGTACGCGTAATACGTCAGCTCGACGGGCGGCCGTACGTCCGCCGGATACGACTCGATGCCCTTGACGTTCGCGCGAAGGTTACCGTACGCGAGAAAGCTCAAGAGGTCCGGCACGTAGAGCGGATCGATGAGCGTCGCATGTTGCACGTCGGGCATGCCGAGGATCGCCAACGGCGCCCCGCGCTGCGTCTGAAACAGGCCTTCCATCGCCGCAAGCTTCACGGGCTGACTCTGGGTGATTTCCGAACCGTTCGCATCGCCCGTCGGGAAGACGGCAACGACCGACGCGACGACCCCGGCAATCACGCCCGCTCGCACGAAGCGTATGGCAAGATCGAAGTGACGCCCATCGAGCAGATAGTACGCGCCGACGCCGGCAACCACGAAGGCACCGGCGATTGCGGCGCCGGTCATGACGTGCGCGTATTGCCACCATGCAAACGGCGAGAGTAAGAGCGCCGGCAGCGATGCGAGTTCGACGCTTCCGCCCGGCCCGATGCGAAAACCAACCGGATGCTGCATCCACGCGTTCGTTGCGACGATGAAAAACCCCGAGAGCCAGGAACCGGCCCACAGCGCGACCGCGGATGCGGCGTAGAGCGCCGGCGGCACGAATCGCCGGCCGTAAAGAAACACGCCTAAGAAGATCGACTCGAGAAAGAAGGCGTAGATGCCTTCCAGTGCGAGCGGCTGGCCGACCACCGAGCCCATGCGCGCTGAGAAGACCGCCCAGTTCGTGCCGAACTGGAACTCCATCGGGATGCCGGTCACGACACCAATCGTAAAGTTGAGCGTGAATATCTTCGCCCAAAAGCGCGCAGCCCGCAAAGCGCCCTCGTCACGCTTCCACGTTCCCTTCACCGTGTAGCACGCGATGAACGGCGCCAAACCCATCGTTCCGATCGGAAACAGATAATGGAACATGATGGTGAACGCAAACTGAATCCGATCGGCGAGCACGGCCGATTGCAACCGTCACCTCCTTAGCGCAGAGGGGTCCACGCGCGCTCTACCGCGCCGCGGCGCGGCGTTCCTTTTGCCGGGCTACGCCTATTAGGGCGAGTGATGAACCTCGATGTCGCCGAAGGTCGTCGAGAGATCGGCGCTCGCAGGCCCGAGCGGATACGAAGAGACGCCGGTGACGTCACCGGCGACCGTATGGGTGCGAACGCGTGCGCGGAAGCCGGCGGGGACCGCCAAGCGTATGTCACCGAACGTCGAACGCATCGCAATGCTCCGCCCTCTCCAGCCGCGCGCAAGGGACACGGTCACGTCGCCCTCGTGCGATTGACCCGCGACATCGCCGGCCGCCTGACTGATCGTGACGTCGCCGTTCGTCGCTCCGACGGTGACGGGAGAAGCGGGCGCCAGGACCGTCACGTCGCCGTTCACGATCGTGAACGACGCCCGGAGATTCGCTGGATACTCGATGTCATAATCGATGCCGCAGCGCTGCACGCGCCAAAAAACGATATGCGCGCTCGGGCAGACCGACGCGACCGAGAGAACTCCGGCACTGCGGGACACCGAAACCGTATCGTGCGCGAGCGACGCAATATCGCTCGTTTCGATTCTCGCACGAATCCGCACCGCGCCGACGTGCGCGGCCCTGGCCCGGACGTCACCGTTGCCGCCTTGGAGAATGAGCTCCCGCAGCCCGGCGGCGGGGACGCGGTCGGCGTACGAGCGGGTGAAGTGACCGGACCCAATGACCACCCCGCTGCAGCCTGCAAGAGCGCCGCAGAGCACGATTCCTGGAACGGCCCACCGCATGAACGTCATCATGCTTCTTACCGTTCGACGCGCTGCGTGTTTCGCGCTTCCGGCGCTCACCGTGACAAACTTGCGACGCGAGGCTCGTGGCGGAGAGGGAGGGATTCGAACCCTCGAGAGGCTCATCACCTCTGCCCGCTTTCGAGGCGGGTGCCATCAACCGCTCGACCACCTCTCCACGCGCGAAGTACCGCGCAAGCGCGAGTCGGTCCTCCGTTGAAACGTTGACGCTCAGCGGCGGTCGCGAAAGAACCGTTGGAGCTGCTCTGACGCCTCGCGCTCCAAGACACCCTCTGTGACGACGAGCCGGTGATTCGCTTTGGGTGATTGCAGCACGTCGAACGCGCCGCCGTCTGCACCGCCCTTTGGATCTCGTGCTGCGTAGACGAGTCGTTCGATGCGTGCCGCGAGAATCGCGCCCGCGCACATGACGCAGGGCTCTGTCGTGACGTAGAGCGTTGCGCCGGTGAGCCGCCACGCGCCGGCTCGGCGAGACGCTTCGCGCAGGAGCAACATCTCCGCATGCGCGGTTGCGTCGTGACGCAGCTCTTTCTCGTTCTTCGCTTCGAGCACCGACTCGCCGGACACGAGCACGGCACCGACGGGAACGTCACCCGCCGTCGCAGCCTCGCCGGCGAGTTCGATCGCGCGACGCATGTGCGCCTCGTCGGCGCGCTTCCCGGTCACCGCCGCTGAAAGGAAAATCGCGCTCGAGACGATTCGAACGTCCGACCCCTGCCTTCGGAGGGCAGTGCTCTATCCAGCTGAGCTACGAGCGCGCGTCGGGCGGTGAGCCCGTACTCGGAATGTGCTTGAAGAGGTCGAGCTTGTGGTCGACCAACGTGCGATAGAACTTTCGCACGCAATCCGGATGTCCGAAGAAGTACGTTCGCGCATACGCGAGATCGTCACCCGAACTGTCGGGGACGTAGTGCGAAATCTCGATCTCTTCCATCTGACCGCGATCGACCGGATGGGGACAGAAATCGCAAGGAATCGTGGACATAGAGAAAACGGTACCGTACCTTTGCTGTCGACTGGCTCGGGTAGGACTCGAACCTACGACCAAGGGCTTATGAGTCCCCTGCTCTACC
>DAHUYK010000163.1 GCA_027315245.1 Vulcanimicrobiota bacterium
CGTGAGCACGTAGCACGCCACCACCTGCGGCAGCTTTCGGATCTCGTCGCGGAGCGCTTTGGCCCGAGGCCACTCCACTTGCAGACGCGCAAACGCCGTAACGCCCAAGCCCAGCTTCTGCCGGTCGAGCGTCGCGCGGTAACCCTGGATGTACCCGCGCTTCTCGAGGCGGCGGACCCGCCGCAAGCAGGGCGAGGGCGAGAGCCCCACGGCTTTGGCGAGCTCGGCATTGGATAGCCGACTATTGCGCTGCAACGCGCCAAGAATCCGGCAGTCAATCGAATCAAGCGTGTTTATTGGCACAAATCATTCCTCATCTCGTGCTATTTGGCACGTTATTGCTATCACATCGGAGGATTCGCGTGGCGGTATGCGGCACGCCTGCTTTGTCGCGATTAGCGACAGAGTGAGGATTGAAAATGAGCATCACCGGTATACGACGGGTGCGTCTTTTTGTAGGAATCGCCGTGTTGGCGATGCTTGTGCCGTCCAGCCCCGCTTTGGCGCAGTCGTCGAGCGCGGTCAGCGGAACCGTTCGCTCGAGCACGGGGCAGCCCGTTGGAGGAGCGGCGGTGGACCTGCGCGGCGTGACGGTCTCGACGACCTCCACCGACGCGCAAGGCAACTTCAGCTTTAACAACGTCGCGCCCGGCGTCTACCAGGTCGTCGTGACGAAAGCCGGATTCCTGGAGTACATCACTTCGATCGCGACGGCGACTGACACCACGTCGACCGTCGAGGTCGCGCTGACTCCTCAGTCGTTTACTTCGCTTCGCACGATCGCGCACGCGCAGACGAACGGTCCCGGTCACGTGCAGATCAACGAGTCCACCGCTTCGATCGCCACCGTTCCCAGCGCCGCCTTCGTCGATCAAGGACAGTTGCAGGTCATGCACGTCCTCAACGAGGTTCCGGGTATCATCGTCTATCAGTCGCCCGGCTCCAACAACGGCGCCGACCAGTTCTCGCCCGAGGCCATTCAGATCCGCGGCGCTCTCCCGTACGAAACGGAAACGCTCATCGACGGGCATGCGACGCCGCTCTCGCTCGGCGGCACCTTCGATCCGTCACTCCTCAGCCCAGCGGTGCTCCAGAGCGTCGAGGTCGTCAAAGGCCCCGGCTCGATGCCCACGGAGATCAACTACGCCATCGGCGGAACGGTGAACTTCCTCACGCTCGATCCGACGCTGACGCCGCACGCGAGCATTACCACCGGCGTCGACACGTGGGGAGGCATCACGACGGCTTTCCGCGCCACCGGCTCGACCGGCCGAAACAACTTTCTGCAGTACGCCTTCGCATATGCAACCGACGGCGCGCCCGGGCCGATGCAGAACTACGGACTCGCAGGCTCTGCCGTCTTCCTCGTTGCGGGGTATCCGTGGTACATCGACGGCCAGCAGCTTCTCTCGTCTCCGGTGAGTGCCGGTCTCGCGGGACCGCGCAGCTACAACCAGTACATCTCGCCGGTGGGTCTCGAGCGCTATCAGGAGCCGTTCTACGTCTGCTGCTATCCCTTCAACTCCGACTACGACTCGAAGAACGAGCTCGCCAAGCTGCGGTTCAACATTTCCCAGTACAGTTCGTTCACGGTCAGTTTCCTCGGCGGCCAAGATTTTGGTCACACGAACAACACGGGCCTTGCGACCTCGGACGCGCCGGTCGGTGATCTTGGCGGCGCGTTTTCGTCGTTCCAGCCGCCGCCGTGGTACACCGGCAGCCTCCCGGCAGGAACACTCATTCCTTTCGATCTCAGCTCCTTCGCGCCGGGCTACGGATCGACGCAGCAGTTTCTCTACCAAGCTGAGTTCCGCACGACGCTCGGCCAATGGAGCGCGCTGTTGCGGTACTACGACGGCGGCAACACGAACTACGCATACTTCAACAATCCTTCGAGCGGCACGTTCTCGTTCACCGGAAACGCGTGGGGCGGAGGGATCGTGTGCCCGAGGGGCACGACGTTCAACGGCGCGGTTTGCAACCCCGGCGGTCTCGCGCCGGTTCCCGAGTCGTTCAACGGACAACTCACGACGTTCACGGCGCTCAATGCGACAAATCAATCGCTGACGAATAACCATCAACGCGGCGAATCGCTCGAGCTCGACCGGCCCTTTAGCAACGGAAGTAATCTCGCGCTTTCCGTGGACCGCACCGGTCAGACGGGCTATCAGTTCATCAACATCCCGACGTCGGGTGTCCCGCCGTACTACTCGTTTGCTCCCGGGACGAGCCTCCTCTTTACGACCGAAGCGTTACGCTTCACGTTTCTACCGGCTCACAACGTTCAGGGAGAGATCGCCGACTACGCAATTGAGTACTCGAACCACTTCACCGATAACGGCGGCGGCATCGTCCCGGGAACGGGGCCCGCAAGCTGGAAGAACTCTTCACGCTCGTACAACGCCCCGCGCCTCGCCTTCACCTGGCAGCCGAATGATAACACCTCGTGGCGTTTCGCGGCTGGATACTCGATTGCGCCGCCGTTTTTGAGCCTCATCTCTTCGCCCGGCTCCATCCCGTCGGAGATCATCAACGGGCTCCCGAGCAGCGGCTATGTCGAAACCTTGAACAACGGCGCGATCGCACCCGAGACGGCGCTCGGCGTCGACATCGGTGTGGACCATCGCTTTGCCCGTTCGATGTACGTCTCGCTCGACGGTTATCTCTCGGACCTTCGCAACCAATACCTGACCTCGACGACGCTCGTCAATCAGAACTACTACCCTGCGTCGTGCGCCACGGCGGGCTTACATGCAGGTCAGTGCCCGCTCTACGCGACCTCCGCACAGAACCTCGGCCATGCACGATACGAAGGTATTGAGGCACAGTTGGGAGCCGCTCCCGCAACGGGATTCGGTTTCAAGCTCTCGGCGACGCTCATGCGGGCCTACGCGTACGATTTGCCGCAGGGCTTCTACTGCGACAACGTCGCACCGAGCCAGTGCACGGCGCTCCACTACGATACGAATCTCGGCATACTTCCCGGCGCGAACTACGCCGCCAGTGGTCTCGGGTTCAACACGATCAGCGGCGCAGCGGTCCCGTACGCGATGGGGTATGGCGAGCTGAACTGGCGCACCGCCAACGGCAGCTTCTACCGCATCGGCGTCACGTACTACGGCAACAACAACGCGTTTAGCGAACCCGCGTTCGCGATTGTCTCCGCGAGTATCCGCGAGCAGCTCGGCTCGCATCTCGCGCTCGTCCTTAGCGGCGACAATCTGAACGGCGCATATAACCAGCTCTGGGCCAACCAGTTCGGCGGCGTGGGCACGCCGCTCGCGCCAGAATGCGTCGGCAAGTACGGCGGTCCGCTCTATGGCGCATACGGTAGCGTCTGCGCTGCTCTCGCCGCACCGGGCACATACTCCCTCACGTCGCAGCTCGGTCCCACCGGCGGCGAGAACTATGGACCGGCGACGTACCGCCTGCAGTTGATCCAGCAAATCGGCGGCACCAACCCGTAGAGGACGACATGCGTTTACTCTTCGTCACCGTCGCCTGCGCGTGCATCAGTGTCGCGGCACCGGCCATTGCGCAGGCACGAGCGTTCACCCTCGACGATTATAGCAGCATCGTCAGCGTCGGAAGTCCGCAGATCTCGCCGAACGGTCGCGAGATCGTCGTCAGCGTCGGACACGACGACATGGCGAAGGACCGCGTGAACGAAGCGCTCGTCCTCATTGACGTCGCCAGCGGCGCAAAGCGCACGCTGACGTTCGACCGCCAGGGGGTGGGTGAACCTCGATGGACGCCGGACGGCGCAGGCATCTCGTTCATCGCTCCGTACGGCAGCGGCGCCAGCGCGAGCGACCAAGTATGGGTGATGCCGATGGACGGCGGCGACGCGCGCGTCGTCACGAAAGCGAAGAACGGCGTCGCCATGTATGCCTGGCGCCCCGACGGCCACGCGATCGCGTACCTCATGCAGGAGACCGCTCCAGACGAGGCCGCGATCGAGCATCACGAGGATTACGTACACGTCGAGAACGAGCCGTTCTCGGCGCAGCGGAACTCGGTGCCGATCCATCTCTGGGTGCAAGCCGTCTCAGGCGGCGAGCCGCAGCAGCTGACTCGAGGAACCTGGAGCATCTATCCCGACGCGCTGACATGGTCGCCCGACGGGAAGTACCTCGCCTTCGACCGCGTGCCGGACGGGCGCTTCAACAGCGTCTACTACGCGAACGTCGCCGTTCTCGATCTCGCGACGAAGCACGTCAACGTTCCGGACCGGCGCTGGAGCCTCATGGCGGCCTTCTCGCCGCATTCGGATCTCCTCGCCTACACCGCTGGAGATCACGACTCGACGCTACTGCAGAACGGCCTTGCCGTGCTGAAAGTGAACACCGGCGCCGTGCGTGACGCGGCACCCGCGCTCAATCGCAACGTCTCGTTCTTTGCATGGCTGCCGGACGGCGGCTTCATCGCCTCGGGCGACGATCGCACGAGCGGCGCGCTCTGGCGCATCACTCCAAACGGCGTTGCACGTCGCGTCGATCTCGGCGCGCTCGATTTCGGCAGCGGGACCGTCGCGAACGATGGCGCCATCGCGTTCGTCGCGGCGTCGTCGCAGCGGCCGTCGGAGTTGTACTACCTCGCGCCCGGCTCGGACGCACCCCGCCGGCTGACCGACTACAACGCCGAAATCGCATCGCTCGACCTCGCGCCGTCGCGAGCGTTCACCTGGCACAACGACGGCTTTGCGGAGGACGGCGTCGTGACGTATCCGCTGGGCTATCACGCGGGTGTGAAGTATCCGCTCGTGCTCGACATCCACGGCGGACCGATCGACGGCGCCTCGACGACGTCGTTCAGTCCGCTCGTACAGCTCTTCGCGGCGCACGGCTTCATCGTGCTCCAGCCGAACTATCGCGGTAGCGACAACCTTGGGTTTGCATACGCGCACGCGATCATCGGCGACAATCCGATCGCCGGCGTCGGCAGCGACTGCGTGGCTGGCGTGAAGGCTCTCGAGGCAACGGGCGCCGTCGATCCATCGCGCATCGGCGTCTCCGGCTGGTCGGCCGGCGGCTGGACGACGTCATGGCTTATCACGCACTACGACCTCTGGAAGGCTGCCGTGAGCGGCGCCGCAGTCGATAACGCGGTCATGCAGTACAGCTTGAGCCAGATCGACTCGCTCATGCCGGAGCTCGTCGGCGGCATCACGCCGTGGGCGTCGCCGAACGGCATGACGATCTACGAACAGATGTCGCCGATCACGTTCGTTCGCAACGTTCACGCTGCAACGCTCATCCTGAGCGATACGACAGATCCGCGCGTTCCGACCCCCGAAGCCTATGAGTTTTACACGGCATTGCGCGACCTTGGCAAAATCGTCGCGTTCGATGCCATCCCCGCCTACGGACACCACCCCTCCAACCCGGTGAAGAATCGCTTGATCGATCGCCTGTGGCTCGACTGGATGGTGAAGTATCTCGGTTCGCCGTAGGGGGCAAGCCCATATGCAGTTTCTTGACGATCGCGGCAATATCGTTGCCGAATATCCGAACCACAGCTAGCCAAAAGGGGACACCATGCAAACTCGCTCGATCCGCAGAGAGATTCGCCTGCTGCGCTACTACGCACTTGGCATCACGCTGTTCGCGGGCATCGCACTGCTCGGCGCCGTCCACGAAGCAAGCCGAAACGCGACGCTCGACACGCTCACGGTTCATCGCATCAACGTCATCGATCGCGAAGGGAAACTCGCGCTCGTCATCACGAACCACGACGATTTCCCGCCGCCCATCATCAACGGCCACACCTTCCGGCGCGGCGGCGGCGACAACACGAACGGCATCCTGTTCTACAATCAGCGCGGTGACGAGCAGGGCGGATTGACTTGGACCGGCGAGCGCCATCCAGACGGGAGCTTTGATTCGAGCAACGAGGTGTCGTTCGACACCGTGAACACCGATCAGCTGCTCCACCTCCAAGACGGTAACGTGAACGGGAAAACGGAGGCGGAGCTGATCGGCTGGAACCAGCCGGACTACAATTCGCCTACGTTCATGAGCCTCATCAGGGCGCTCCAACATATGACGCCGGCGCAGATCCGCGCGTTTGCAGCTGCGCATCCGGAGCTCATACCAAAGACGCGCTTCCTCTTCGGTTACGATATGACGAACACGTCGCAGGTCATGCTCGCCGATGGCCAGGGGCGGCCACGCATCAAGATGTTCGTCACCGCCGACGGCGACGCGCATCTGCAGTTCCTCGATGCAAACGGCCACGTCGTCGCAGAGTACCCGGGGGCGCACTAGCGATGCTGCACGCTCCCGCGCCGATCTCAGTTCGGCTCTCGTTTCCAGCAGCCGTGCATGCGGCGCCGATTACCGGGCGCGTCTTCTTCGTCGTCACGAACGAAAGCACACCCGACCCGCGCATCCAGATCCTCGAGCCCGAGACGTCGCCGCCGTTCTTCGGTAAGGACGTAAACGCGCTACGGCCCGGGCAGAGCGCCGTCATCGACGCCAGCACGCCAGGCTACGCCGTCTCCCGCCTCGCGGCGTTGCCGCCGGGTGAGTACAACGTCGAAGCGTTCCTCAGCATCTACGAGTCGTACCATCGCGCCGACGGCCACACGATCTGGGCGCCGCCGCAGTGGGGACCTCAAGTCTTCTCACTCGAACCCGGCAATCTGTACAGCAACGTCGAGCGCGTGCACCTCGACCCCGCGCACGGGATCGCGCTGCATCTCTCGATGGATCACGTCGTCACGAACGCGCAGCTCGATGCGCTCGTCGGCGGGCAAGGATACGATACCGACACGCCGTGGATCAAACACGTTCGCATCTTGAGCCCGACGCTCTCGCGTTGGTGGGGGCGACCGATCTACCTCGGCGCGACGATCCTCCTGCCCAAAGGTTACGCGACGCATCCGAAGGCGCACTACCCGGTCGTCTACAATCAAGGGCACTTCTACCAGCCGGTCCCGTGGGAGTTCACGACCGACAAAAGCACCGAAACGCCCGGCGCGATCGCGCAAGGGCGACGCGACGGACTCGGAACCGGGTACGAGTTCTACGAAGCGTGGAACTCCGCACACTACCCGCGGTTTTTGCTCGTGACGTTCCAGCATCCGTGTCCATTTTTCGATGACTCGTATGCCGTCAACACGGCCAACTGCGGACCGTTCGGCGACGCGCTCATGCACGAGCTCATCCCCTACGTCGAATCCCACTATCGCGTGCTGCGCCAACCGTACGCGCGCATCACCGAGGGTGGTTCCACCGGAGGATGGGAGTCACTCGAACTCATCGAGCAGCACCCCGCGTTCTTCGGTGAAGCGTGGGTCTTCGATCCGGACCCGATCGACTTTCACGCTTTCCAGCAGATCGATCTTTACCATGACACGAGCGCCTTCGAGCGCCTGACGCCGGGCGGCTGGCACGCATGGCAGCGTCCGTGGAGCAGGACGTCCACCGGCCAAGTGATGGGCACGGAGCGCGAGCTCAGCCGATACGAGCTCGTCATGGGTTCGCACGGGCGCTCGCAGTATCAGCTCGACGGCTGGTGGGCGATCTTCGATCCGGCGGGCGCCAACGGCTATCCGGAGCCCATGTGGAACATGCGCACCGGCGCGATCGATCGCAGCGTCGCGACCTACGCGCGCGAGCACGGCTACGACCTCACCGCCTACCTCAAGCAAAACTGGCCACGAATCGGGCCCGATCTCGTCGGCAAACTGCACTTCGTCGTCGGCGACATGGACAACTACTACCTCAACCTCGCCGTCTACAAGATGCAGGACTTTCTCGACAGCGCCATCACACCGGCACCGCACGCAACGTTCACGTACGGAAGGCCAATGAAAGGGCACGGATGGCACCCCATGACGTGGTCGCAGCTTCTGCAAGACATGGCCAGGCAAGTAAGGAGAGATGCACCCGCCGGACAGAATACTGCGCAATGGAACTACTAGCAGTGGACAGCGCTTGTCATCCCGAGCGTAGCGAACGCAGTGAGCGGAGTCGAGGGACAACCGCCGGCGCCGTGCTCGCAATGCTCGCGGTTACGGCGTTTGCTCTCGCGACGCCGGCCATCGGTAGCGCCGCCCCGGCACCGCACGGTCCGTTCCATGCGCTGAAGTTCCGCAGCATCGGGCCCGATTCGGGCAGGCTCGACGCGGTTGCCGGCGTCCCGGGAAATCCGAGCGTCTACTACGTCGGTGGCCTCGGCGGGCTCTTTAAGTCAACGGACGGCGGCTCGAGCTTTACGTCGGTCTTCAACGAACCCGGCGTTAGTTCGATCGGCGCAATTGCCGTGGCGCCGTCGAACTCGAATGTTGTCTACGCCGGTACCGGCGAACCGAATATTCGCAACGACATTGCAACCGGCGACGGCATGTGGCGCTCCGACAACGCCGGCAAGACGTGGCGACATATCGGTCTCGAGGGAAGCGCGCACATCGCGCAGATCGCGGTCGACGCACGCGACGCCAACATCGTCTATGTCGCGGCCGAAGGACCTATCTACGGACGCGGAGCTGTGCGCGGCATCTACAAGAGCACCGATGGCGGCGCAAGGTGGCAGCACGTCCTCGCGCTCGATGCGCGCACCGGCGGCGTCAGCGTCGTCATCGATCCTGCCGACCCGCAGACGGTCTTCGCAGGCATGTGGACGATCTGGCGCAAGCCCTGGATACTGCACAGCGGCGGCCCCAACGACGGGCTCTACGTCTCGCACGATGCAGGCGCGCACTGGGCGCGCGTGCAGGGCCACGGTTTCCCCACCGGCCTGACGGGCAGAATCGGGCTTGCGTTCGCGCCCTCGAACCCCAAACGCATCTATGCGCTCATCGAGTCGAAGCAAGGCGTGCTCTGGCGCAGCGACGACGGCGGCGCATCGTGGCAGCTCATCAACAAGAACCACGCGCTGCAGCAGCGCCCGTTCTATTTTTCGGAGCTCGCCGTCGACCCTTCGAACGAAAACCATGTGTACTTCCTCTCCGTCTCCCTTCTCAGCTCCACCGATGGCGGCAAGACGACGCATTCGACGACGGCGGGATCCGATCAAAACAACTATCTCGGCGACAACCACCAGCTCTGGATCGATCCGACGAACGCGCGGCGCATGATTCTTGCCGACGATGACGGGTCCGCGATCTCGCTCGACGGCGGGAAGGATTGGTCGTACCCACAGATACCGATCTCGCAGGCGTATCACATCGCAACCGACAACCGCGCTCCCTACACCGTCTGCGTCGAGATTCAAGATGCCGGCAGTGCGTGCGGACCCAACGACTCGAGAGTCGGAGGCATCTATGCCTCCGATTGGTTCAGCGCCGCGGGAGGCGAGAGCGGCTGGATTCGCTTCGATCCTGCCAATGCAAACATCATCTACGGCAGCGGCTACACGGGTTCGCTCACGCGCTACGATCGCCGCACGAATGAAGCACAGTCCATCTCTCCATGGCCGCTCGACGTGATCGGTTGGGCCGACAGGCATCTGCGCTATCGCTTCCAATGGACGGCACCGATCGCCGTGAGCGCGCTCGAGCCGCACGCACTCTACTTCGGCGGCAACGTTCTCTTCAAGTCGAACGACGAAGGGCTGCACTGGCACCCGATCAGCCCCGATCTCACGCGCAACGACAAGAACAAGCAGCGCCCAACCGGCGGCCCCATCACGCACGACGCGACGAGCGTCGAAGCGTATGACACGATCTTCACGGTGGCGGAGTCGCCGTTGCATCTGGGCGAGCTGTGGGTCGGGACGGATGACGGCCTCGTTTGGCTAACGCGCGATGACGGCCGTCACTGGACGAATCTCACGAAGAACATTTCCGGAATGCCTGCATGGGCGCGCGTTGCAAGCCTGACGCCGTCGCCGTTCGATCCTGCATCGGCCTACCTCGCCGTCGACACGCATCTTTTGGGTAAGAGTGCGCCGCACGTCTGGGTTACGCATGACTACGGTGCGCACTGGCATTCCATTGACGGAAATCTCACGAACGCGTCGTACACCGACGTCATCAAGGAAGATCCGTTCCGCCGCGGGTTGCTCTATCTTGGGACCGGCAACGGTCTCTACACGAGTTTCGACGATGGAACGCACTGGAGCCGCGTCCACGAAGGTCTGCCGACGGTCGCCGTTTACGATCTCACCGTCCAACGTCACTTCGACGATCTTCTCGTCGCCACACACGGACGCGGCGTCTACATCCTCGACGACCTGCACCCGCTGCAGGAGTATCGCAGCACGTTGCGCTCTCAACCGCTGACACTCTTCACGACGCGCACGGCGTACCGATGGGGCCCCGGCCGGCAGACGTTCGCGTACGACACGCAACTCGGCACCGATCCGCCGTACGGGGCGCTCGTCGACTTCTGGCTCGCCTCCCCGCCGGCGGCCAAGGAACGCGTCGCCGTGGGCATCTACAATGGTGCGCAGCGCATTCGCACGATTCACGTCGCACACGCGCACGCCGGGGTGAATCGCGTCGTGTGGAATCTGCGCTACGACGGGTCCAAGCCCGTCAAGAACTCCGACCCCTGGCGCAGAGGCGGGTTTTACGGCCCGCGAGCCGTGCCGGGTGTTTATCGCGTGACGGTCAGCGCCGGCAACGTTACCCGCAGCGGAACGGTACGCGTCGCTGCCGATCCAAACGAGCACGTTTCAATCGCAGCACTCCGCGACCAACTCGCGTTTTTGCTGAGAGTTCACCGCGATGTCGCAACCGTTGGCAACACGATTCTTGCACTACGCAAGATGAACACGCCGGCCTCCCTCGCGGCCGCAGCGAAACTTTACCAGCCGCAGGCGACCGAGGGCGAGGACACGCTACGTTATCCCATCCGCGTCTACGAACAGCTCAGCAGCCTCGCGAGCGATCTGGGCTACGGCGATGCAGCCCCTACGGCTGCAGACCTTGCCGTGCTGCACTATCTCGAAGCGGAGATGCGGACGGACCTCACGCAAGCGCAGAACGTGCTTCACCCAAGATCGTGACCGGCTGAAGGACGAGCGCATGGTGAGCGCAGCGCCAGCAACGTCAAGGTAAGCGCAGCGTTGGCCCTGTCATGGTGAGCGCGACGGGCGCTGTCATGGTGAGCGCGACTGGCGCTGTCATGGTGAGCGCAGCGCGAGCGAAAGCGAGCGCGAAGTCGAACCAGCGACGTAGTACCTTGTGTTCGTCCTTCGACTTCGCTCACTGCGTTCGCGGAGTCTATCCTGAGCGCAGCCCCGAAGGGGCGGAGACGAAGGGCTCAGGATGACAAACGCTTGGCGAGGCTTAGACCTGACCTCGATTCACGACGTCGATCATTGCATCGACGACGTTGGGATCGAACTGCGCACCTTTGCACCGCTTGAGCTCCTCGACGGCATGCGCCGGGCTCATCGCGGGACGGTACGGTCGCGGAGCTATCATCGCGTTGAACGAGTCGGCAACCGAGACGATCCGGACGGTGATGGGAATGCGGTGCGAGTCGAGGGCATCGGGGTATCCGAGGCCATCGTAGCGCTCGTGGTGTGACCGGACGATCGAGCAGAACTGCCGCAGCAGCGGCGCATTGCAGACCGTGCGTTCGCCGGCGAGCACGTGCGCTCGCATGACGTCCCACTCCTGGTCGGAAAGGGAGCGCGGCGCCATGAGAATGTGCTTCGGCGTCGCCGTTTTGCCGAAGTCGTAGACGAGGCCGCCGCGCGTCACCTTCAGCGTATCGGCGCGCGAAAGCCCAAGGCGCTGTGCTATTCTGCCGCACCAAGCCGAAACGGCCTGCGACTGCTCAGCGGTCGATGGATCGAGGCTGCGCAGCTCGCCGACGATGCCGGCGAGCAGGACGTCGGTCTCCTCGACGGCACCCGTGAGCAGCGCGGCGTCGGCACCCGGCATACCCGCAACGATCGCTGAGATCTCGCGCGAGACTCCGCGAAACCGATCGCGTAGATCGTCGTTCCCGTCGAGATCCTCGAGCATCTTGGAAACGACGCGAGGCGCCGCCAAAAAGAGCGCACGAGCCGCCTTTGAGTCCCCGTGCCGGCGGTACGTCGTGTCGACCCACGTTAAAAGCGGCGTCCAGCTGCCGTCGTGAA
>DAHUYK010000021.1 GCA_027315245.1 Vulcanimicrobiota bacterium
GGTGCGCCGTCGTCGTATGCAAATCGCAATGTTTCAGTTAAAACAGCGCTGATCCGGCTAGATCAGTTTACATCGGCGTAGATCAATCCAAAACAGGTTAAATCCGCTTAGATCGGGTTAAATCGGTTCCTCATCACGACAGTGCACTTTTTTCATCGGCTTCCGCCTGCGCCCGACGAGTTTCGCTCTCAGCCCTTGCGCTTTGATAGCGTAGCGAATGGTGTCGACAGCGGCCGGCTTACTGCGTGACGGAGGTGAGGCTCGTTCCAGGCGGCGCTTCGCCGAGATCGGGCGTCATGACCGTCACGCGCCCAGCCACAGGATCGTAGCTGACGCGCACGCCGAACGCGCGTGCAACGGTTCGCAGGCCCACCATGACGCGGCCGCGGACTTCGAACGGCGCACGGTCGAGTGTCATCGGCATACCGTCGAGCGTCGCGTGCACGCTGCCTATGCGAACGCGTAACGCGTCGCTCGCGCGAACCACGACGACCTGGTTCGTCTGGCGGTCGAGCATCGTGCGCGCGCCGAGCGCGTCGGCGATCGAACGCAACGGCACGTAGACCTCGTTGCGCGCCGTCGTCACCGGCGGCACGTCACTCTCCATTCGAGTACCGTCGACCAGCACGTCCACGGGCCGCGAAACGAAGAGTCCAACCGACGCAACGAATGCGACGACCCCGGTCAGCGCGAGCGACTTCAGCGACGGCGCCGCGTACGTCATGGCCGCTGTCCCACGCTTCGCCCTTCGACTCCGCTCACTGCGTTCGCTACGCTCAGGGTGACAATGCCTGGCGCTACGCTCAGGGTGACAATGCCTGGCGCTACGCTCGGGGTGACAATGCCTGGCGCTACGCTCAGGGTGACAGTGCGCTTATGCCAGAGCACGATCTTATGTCCGGGCCGGCAAGGAGATTTCATGTGCGTACGAGGGGTACTTTTCGGCGATGACTTTTTCGATTTCGAGGCGCAGCATCTGCAGCAGCTCTTCTTCGGGGTACGTGCCGACGAGCTCGCCGGCGCGATAGATCGCGCCCTTGCCCTTGCCGCCCGCGACGCCGACGTCGGCCATCTTCGACTCGCCGGGACCGTTCACGACGCATCCCATCACCGCGACCTTGACCGGTGCCGTATACTCCTTGGCGATCTTTTCCACTTGTTCGCCGAGTGCCAGCACGGATATCTCGGCTCGTCCGCACGAGGGACACGCCGTGATCTCGAAACCCTTCTCGCGCAGGCCGAGCGACTGGAGAATCGACCAACAAACCGGAACTTCTTCGATCGGGTCGGCCGCAAGCGAGACGCGCAGCGTGTCGCCGATGCCTTCGTATAGGAGAATGCCGAGGCCGATCGACGACTTCACCGTCCCGTCACGAAGCATTCCCGCTTCGGTGATGCCGAGGTGCAGCGCGTACGGTGTGTCGCGTTCGCGCAGCGTCTTGTCCATGAGGCGGTAGGCGTCGACGGTCGTGTTGACGTCGTGGGCTTTGAGTGAGATGACGATGTCGGTGTGGCCGTGCTCCTCGAGTCTCTCGACGTGTCTGAGCGCGGAGCCGACCATCGCTTCGGGCGTGTGGCCGAGCGTCTTCTCGAGGTCGGGCGCAAGCGAGCCCATGTTGACGCCGATGCGCATCGGAATTCCACGCGCCTTCGCCGCTTCGACGACCTCGGAGACCTTCTTGGGATCGCGGATGTTTCCGGGGTTCAGGCGCAGCTTTGCGACGCCCGCTTCGATCGCCGCGAGCGCCATCTTGTGATCGAAATGAATATCAGCGACGATCGGCACCGGCGAGCGGTGAACGATCGCCGGCAAGCCCGCAGCGTCGGGCGGATCCTTCACCGTCACGCGAACGACCTCGCAGCCCTCCATCGCGAGGCCGTAGATCTGCTCGAGCGTCTTGTCCGCGTCCGCGGTATCAGTCGTCGTCATCGACTGCACGACGACCGGGTTGTCGCCGCCGATCCAGACGGACTTTGCGTCCGCCTTTCCCGTCTTATTCTGGAGAAAGATGGGCTTGCTCTTGCGGCGCAGTCGCAGCATCGCTTAGAAGACTCCCTGGCCCGAAGCGATGCGCGAGACGTCGTGGATCGCAATGACGAGCATGAGCACGAGCAAGACGGCAAAGCCTGCGAGATGCACCATGCCTTCGCGCTCCGGATCGACGGGCTTGCGGCGAATGAGCTCCACGACGATGAACGCGCCGCGTCCGCCGTCGAGCGCTGGTATCGGCAGCAGATTGAGCACGCCGAGCGCAAACGAGATCATCGCCGCGAGCGCGAGATATGGCCCGGGACCGAAATCCTGAATCGTCGTAGCCGCCTGTCCCATTCCGACGACGCCCGTCAACTGTCCCGAGTACTTGGCGAAGTGCGTCACGAGCATACCGTAGCTGCCGAAGACGTTGCTTGCGATGTCGCCGTACTCCTGTGCGCTCACGACGAAGGCTTGCCCGACCCCGACGCGAGCAAACGCGGGAAACGGCGAAAAACCGATGCACCCCTTGTCGCGCTCGCTCGGTACGACGTTCTCCAGCGACGCGCAGCGCACCGGCGTCGTTGCAAACTCGTAGCGCACGCCGTTGCGCACGTAGTCGATCGTCACGCGCTTGCCCAGCGAGTCGTTGATCGTCTTGACCAACGCATTGCCGCTCGAAACGGCAGCGCCGTTGAGCGCAACGATGCGATCGCCGGGTTGGAGTCCGTGCACCCCTGCAGGCGAATGCGCGACGACTTCGCCGACGACCGGCTGCGGCGTCGGGCTCTCAACCCCGAATGCGAGCGCACCGGCAAGCAAGATAAAATACGCGATGATGAAGTTCGCGACGGGGCCTGCGAAGATGATGGCGAGCCGCTGCCAGGGCGACTTCGATTGAAAGTTGTCGCTCTCGCGCCGAGCGCTGGGCGCTTCTTGCCGAAAGTCGCGTTGCAGTTCGGCCTCGCTCACCTTCGCGTCCTCGCCGTGCATGAGGCAGTAGCCTCCGATCGGCAAGGCGCGCAGCGAGTACTGCGTGCCGGTGCGCGGGCTCTTCCAACCGAAAACCTTCGGCCCCATGCCGACGGCGAACTCGTTCACGCGCACGCCGTTGCGTCGCGCCATGAGGAAGTGCCCGAGCTCGTGCAGCACGACGAGTACCGAGAGCATGACCAGGAAGGTGGCGATCTTCCCGGACTCGTCCAAAAATGCGGGGGCGGTGATGACAAACAACATCGGCTTTCTACGTATGTACCTTTCCAACAATCCGTTCGGCATGCTCGCGCGCGCGGCGGTCGGCCTCGCGGACGCCGTCGAGCGTCAGGTCGCCAGCCTCGACCGCATCGAGCACGCGCTCGATCACCGCGGGAATCTCACCAAAGCGCATCCTCTCTTCTATAAACGCGCGTACGGCGACTTCGTTGGCAGCCGAAAGCACCGCGGGTGCCGTACCCCCTCGCCGTAGCGCCTCGAAGGCGAGCCCCAAGCAGGGAAATCGGTCGAAGTCAGGCGCCTGAAAGCCGTAAAGGAGCGCTTCTTGGCCCGGTGTAGCGCCGATTGCCATAAGGGCCGTTTGCGCCCCTCGACTTCGCTCGCTTCGCTCGCTACGCTCGGGATGACAGGGGGCGGGCTCGCTACGCTCGGGATGACAGGGGGCGGGCTCGCTACGCTCGGGATGACAGG
>DAHUYK010000039.1 GCA_027315245.1 Vulcanimicrobiota bacterium
CCGCTCTGGATGGCGCTCGGCAAAGACATCACGGGGCGTCCCGTCTTCGGCGATCTCGCCAAGATGCCGCACCTGCTCGTCGCCGGCGCTACGGGCGCCGGAAAATCGGTGTGCTTGAACACGATCATCGCGTCGCTGCTCGTGAGCGCGACGCCCGACCAGGTTCAGATGATGATGATCGATCCAAAGCGCGTCGAGCTGACGGTCTACAACGGCATCCCGCATCTCATCAAGGACGTCATTACCGACCCGCGCCTCGCTGCCGGCGCGCTCATGGAGATGACGAAGGAGATGGAGACGCGGTACGAGCGCTTTGCGAAGGCCAGCGTGCGCAAGATCGAAGAGTACAACGCGAAGTTTCCCGACGAGAAGTTGCCGTATGTCGTCATCGTCATCGACGAGTTGGCGGATCTCATGCTCATTGCTCCGGCGAAAGTCGAGACGACGATCATGCGCCTGGCGCAGCTCGCGCGCGCGACTGGCATCCACCTCATCGTCGCGACGCAGCGCCCGTCGGCCGACGTGATCACCGGGCTCATCAAGGCCAACATTCCGTCGCGCGTCGCTTTCGCCGTGAGCTCGCAAGTGGATTCGCGGGTCATTCTCGATATGAACGGAGCGGAGCGCCTGCTCGGGCGCGGCGACATGCTCTACTTGCCAATCGATGCGCCGAAGCCCGTGCGCGCGCAAGGAGCGCTCATCACCGGTGGCGAGATTCATCGCCTCGTCGATTTCTGGGCTCGCCAAGCGCAGCCTGAGAATCTCGTCGACGTCGACGTCGTGCCGCTCTCCGACGACGACGAGAAGGCGCGAAGAGACCTCGATCCGCTGTGGTACGACACGGGGCGCTTCATCGTGGAGACACAGTACGCGTCGACCGCGCAGTTGCAGTCGCGCTTCTCCATCGGGCACCCGCGCGCCGTACGCATCATGAAGCAGCTCGAAGACTTAGGAGTCGTCGGCCCGCACGAAGGCACGAAGCCGCGTAAGATCGTCATGGGTTACGCTGAAATCGAACAGCTCGCATCACGCGTCGGAAAAGGCGAAAGTGGGCAACAGAACCTCTTTACCGTCGAGTCGTGACCCGCTTGTTACGGTGATGCGCGGTGACGCGCTGTTACGGTGATGCTCAGTGACGCGCTGTTATGATGGTGCGCGGTAACGCGCTTGTCATCCCGAGCGTAGCGAACGGAGTGAGCGGAGTCGAGGGGGCGCCGATCCAACCGCGAACCACGTCACTGGTTCGACTGCGGTCGCGCTACGCGCTCCCTACGCTCACCATGACAACGCTCAGCGCCGGACGCTGTTACGGTGATGCGCGGTAACGCGCTTGTCATCCCGAGCGTAGCGAACGGAGTGAGCGGAGTCGAGGGGCGAAGCAAGGCTCGAGTTGTCGCCGTTGCGGCAGCGGCGGTAGCGCTTTGCGCGGTTCTTGCCCTAGGCGCCTTCGTCGATCGCTTTGGTGAGCCGGCGGCCCTGTGGGCGCTCGATCGCGCGCTCGTCGGGCGCGGTGCGACGGCGGCATGGTGGATCACGCAGTTCGGCAGAGTTTACGTCTTAGCGCCACTTTTCGTCGCGCTGGGGATTCTTGCCGTCGCGTTACCGGCGTGGCGCGCTCGCATCGTCTTCAGCCTCGTTATGCTGTTGCTCTCCTGGCGCGTCGCCGACTTCTTGCAACACGTCTTCGCGCGGCCGCGGCGGCTGGACTGGGTGATCTTTCACGAAACGTCGTTTTCCTATCCGAGTTCCCACGCCGCCATTACCGTAGCGTTCTACGCGCTCTGGGCATGGCTGCTCGCACGCGGACTTCGCCGGCCTTTGGGCGGGGCGGCCGCCGCCGGCGTGTCGTTGCTCGCAGTGGCGATCCTGTGGTCGCGGCTCGCGCTCGGCGCGCACTATGCGACGGATATCGCAGGCGGCGTGCTTCTGGGTTTCGCCGTCCTCTGCGCGGGTACGGCAGTGTGGCCGGAAATCACGGCGCGGAAGAGAAGGGAGGCCGCATGACCCGGTTCACCGATACGGCGTTGCAGGGCGTCGAAGCAAAGCTCGATGCCGGCGTGCCGCTAGCGATGGACGACGGCCTGTTACTCTATCGCACGCCGGACCTTCACGGACTGGGGCGGCTGGCGCGCAAGCGCAAAGAAAGCAAGAGCGGCAAAAGCGTTTTCTACGTTCTCAATCGCTACGTGAACTCGACGAACGTCTGCTATGCCGGCTGCAAGTTCTGCTCGTTCGCCGTCGACGAGTTCAAAGAGAAGGAGCGCGTCGTGCGCATGCCCGCCGACGTCGTTTTCGAAAAGACGTTCGAGACGGGAAGCAACTTCAATCAGATCCACATCGTCGGCGGCCATGACCCGCGCCAGCTCTCACTCGACTACTGGTTGCCGCTCATGCGCCGCTTCAAAGAACACGCGCCGCACGTACA
>DAHUYK010000055.1 GCA_027315245.1 Vulcanimicrobiota bacterium
AGATGCCGTCGACGCACGTCGTGATCTTGACCATGGTCGATCTCGAGCAAGAGGTCCTCGCCGCGCTCGCAGCTGGAGCCGACGCATACTGCCTTAAGAGCTCCGATCCCGAGCGGATCGTCGAGGCCGTCAAGATCGCCGCCGATGGGGGCGCGTACTTCGATCCCAACATCGCGCACGTCGTACTCCGGCGCTTCGGCGGCGCGACTTGCGCGTCGGCGCCGTCGCCTCTCACGCAACGCGAAGCCGACGTTTTGCGCCTTGTGGCCGAAGGCATTGGCAATGTCGAGATCGGCCAACACTTGGGGATAGGCCTCGGAACGGTGAAGGGACACGTGCGCGACATCCTCGAGAAGCTCGCCGCGTCTGACCGCACGCACGCAGCGGTCGTCGCTTTGCGGCGAGGCTACATCTAGGATCCTCTACGCGGGCGCTGCGAAAAGATCGAATATACGCTCGGCGGCACCGCTCTTGACGATCGCGACGATCTCGTCGCCCTCCGCCAGCACCGTGTCGCCCGTCGGGATCTCGAAATCGTGGTCGCGACGGCTGACGGCAACGACGACGGACCCGTGCGGAAACTGCACCGCGGAGAGCGGCTTTCCAGCGAGCCCCCATCGCTGCGGTACGGCGATCTTCACGAGACGCAGATCACCTTTGCCGAAGAGATGGAGTGTTTCGACGGCCGGCGCGTTTGACGCGGCGTTGACGTACTCTTGAAGCACGTCGAGAATGATCTCCGTCGACGAAATGACGGTGACCGGGTCGTGCGTATCGAGGGATTCGAATATCTGGCGATTGCGCGGATTGTTGACGCGAGCGATGCAGCGCGCCTTCGATTTTCTCTTCGTGAGGAGGGACACGACGAGGTTGTCTTCGTCGTCGCCGGTGTCCGCGACGACGACGTCGGCGCGCTCGAGGCCCGCGCCCTCGAGAACGACCGGGTCGCAGCCGTCACCTACGACGGCTACTTGACGGTCGATGAGGCGCTCGAGCATGCGCGCCTTGCGCTCGTTTTTCTCGACGACGACGACCTCGTGACCAGCCGTGATGAGCGCGCGTGTCAGGTACGATCCGACCTTGCCGCCGCCGACAATGAGAATGAACACTATGCGAGCGCCTCGACGCGAGCGCTCTCGGCAAAGAACTTCGCGAAGTCGCTGATTGCGTCCGGAGCGACGACGGCGTGCACTTCGTCACCCGTTTGCAGCGTCTCGTCCTCGGTCGCGATCATCACCTTGCCGGGACCGCGCCGAACGGCGCTGATGCGAATGCGGCCGCGCGACTCGATCTCCGAGATGCGCCGGCCGGCCGCTTGCGGTCCAGCGATAGCGCAGAGCGCCGTGAGGCGGCCGAAGTCGAACGCCTGCATCCCGTTCCATGGCGCATCGACGAGCCGATCCCTGATGAGCTTCGCCCCGAGAGTCGTCGGACAGACGGTTTCGATGCCGAGTTGACGGTACATCTGACCGCGGGGGGGATCGTAAATGCGCGCGACGATGTGTTTGATGCCGAACATGCGCTGTGCGATGAGCGCCGCCATAATGTTGCGATTGTCGCCGTCGGTGACGGCGACGAATCCGTCGGCCGTTTCGGCACCCGCATTTTTAAGCACCTCGTAGTCGATGCCCGTTCCCACCACGACGTGTCCGGAGAACGTATGGCCCAGGCGTTTGAATGCGTTGGGGCTTTCATCGACGACGATCACGTCGTGATCGTCCGCGTCAAGAAGTTTCGCGAGTGCGGAGCCGACGCGTCCGCACCCGACGATGAGGATTCTCATGTGACCGGCCTACCCTTCGGACTCTCCGCGGCGGCCCCCCCTTGGACGATCCGAGAGGCCTGCCGGGCGAGTTTTGCGAAGAGCGTCCATCCTTCGGGGCGTGGCTCAGCTTGGTAGAGCGCATCGTTCGGGACGATGAGGCCGCTGGTTCGAATCCAGTCGCCCCGATTTTTCCTCCCGTTGCTCCGTTAAGGACCGAGCTTCACAGCTTGTTTTCGCACTTCAACTCCGCATCGTGGCGAGTCGTCCGCGTTGCAGAGCAAGAGTCTCGAAACCATAACGACTACTTCATTGGGGCCGAGCATTTGCTTGCGGCACTCGTCGAAGAGCGCGACCCGGCGGTCGTCGCGGCGCTGCGCGCCGACGGCGTCGATCTCCATGAGCTCCACGCGCAGGTCCGTCGCTGTCTTGGAGCAGGAGGCGATCGGCTATGGGAGGGCATCCTCGTGACGCCGCGCGTGCGGGCGATCGTCACCTTGGCCGAAGAGGCGGCGGGCGGGCGTGAAGTGACGCCGCTCGACCTCTACCAAGCGCTCCGCGCCGAAGGCGCGAGTTCCGCCGCACAACTGCTGCGCCGGCTCTGCGCACGAAACGCCGCGCCCGCCGCCGAATAAAGGAGCGCGGTGGAGCATCTTCAGAACGCGGTGGTCGCGCTCGTCGACCATTATGGCTATGCCGGCCTCTTTGTCGGCCTCCTATTGGGGAACGTCGGCTTTCCGGTCGCCGCCGAGATACTCGTCCCGGTGGCCGGCGCGCTCGTGGCAACGGGACACCTATCGAATCTCTGGATCGCATTCGGCGCGGCAGTCGGGGGCGAACTCGCTGGGGGTACGGCCGGTTACGCTCTCGGACGATTCGGCGGACGCACCGTCGCTGAACGGTACGGAAAGTACGTCGGCTTTCACTACGAGCGGCTCGACGCGCTCCACGCGTTCTTCGAACGCTATGGGACGTTCGCGGTTTTTCTCTGTCGCTTCATTCCGATGATTCGCGGGCTCTCGCCGTTCGTCGCCGGCGTGGCCGAGATGGATTTGCGGCCGTTCTATCTGTGGACGTTCTTGGGCTCGAGCTTATTCTGCGGGGCCCTCATTCTCGTCGGCAATGCTCTCGGTGCACATTTGACTGCGAACTTGCCGCTGCTGCACCAGTGGGGATACGCCCTGCTCGCGCTGGCGGCCGTCGCCATCATTGCGCTCCTCGTCTTCACGAGGATGCGCGCGCGCACGTCGCGCCACAACGCATGACGCCCGGCCTGCGCGAGAGGCTCGCGCAGATTCCCGACGCGCCGGGAGTCTATCTCATGATGGGTTCGAAAGACGAGACGCTCTACATCGGTAAGGCCATCTCGCTTCGCAACCGTGTGCGCTCGTACTTTCAAGAGAGCGCCGCACATCATCCGCGCATTACCGCGATGGTCGAACGCGTCGTCGACGTGCGCACGATCGTCGTCACGAACGAGATCGAGGCGCTCATCCTCGAGTCGAATCTCATCAAGCGCCATCAGCCGCCGTTCAACGTGCGTCTGCGCGACGACAAGCGCTACCCGTACCTCAAGGTGACGAGCGAACCGTTTCCGCGCGTCGTCTTTACGCGGACGGTTAAGGATGACGGCGCGCGCTACTTCGGGCCTTATACGAACGCACACGCGCTGCGCGAGCTCATCGATCTCATACGGCTCGTCTTCCCGCTGCGCACGTGCCGAGAGCCGATCGACGGCCGTCGCAAACGGCCGTGCCTGCAATACCATATCAAGCGGTGCCTGGCACCTTGTGTCGGATTTCAGACCGAGCCTCAGTACGACGCGATGATCGACGAGGTGGTGCTCTTTTTGGAAGGCAAGCAGGAGGCGCTGCTTGCGCGGCTCTCTGCCCAGATGGAGACGGCCGCGGCGGAGTTGCACTACGAAGCCGCAGCGCACATGCGCGATCGCATCGTCCAGATTCGCCGTGTCACCGAGTCGCAGAAAGTCGTCTGGAAGTCGCGCTTGGATATGGACCTCGTCGCCGTCGCGCGCGCGCAGGGCCACGCATGCGTGCAAGTCTTCCTCGTACGCGGCGGCAAACTCATCGGACAAGAGCACTTCATTCTGGACGGCGTCGCCGATCAGACCGACGCGTACGTGATCGGCGAGTTCGTCAAGCAGTTCTACACCTCGCGCACCGCCAGTGCGCCGGAGAGCCGGGCGCTCTCGGCTTTTCCCACGCGGCTCGCGCGTGAGAACGAAGTGCCCGTTCCGCAACGCCGCGAGCCCGATCCGGGCGTCGCGGCGGCCGCCGTTCCAAAGGAGGTGCTCGTGCAAGCACTTCCCGAGGATCAGGCGACGATCGAAGCGTGGCTCTCCGGGCTCAAGGGCGCGCGGGTGCGGGCGCTCAAGCCGCAGCGCGGAGTTCGCGCCGAATATCTCGCGCTCGTCCGCCGAAACGCTGAGCAGAATCTTCGCGCGTTTCTTGCGCATCAAGAGATCCAGGAGACGGCTCAGGCGCGTTCGCTCACGGAGCTTGCAGACGCGCTCGAACTTCCTCGGCCTCCCCATCGCGTCGAGTGCTACGACATCTCGAACATCCAAGGAGTACATCCCGTCGCATCGATGGTCGTCTTCGTGGAGGGCCGCGCAAAGAAGAGCGACTACCGTAAGTTCAAAATTCAGTACGATCGCGGCTCGAACGACTTCGCCATGATGCAGGAGACGCTTCGCCGGCGGTTGCGCTATCTGCGCCAGGCGACCGACGCCGACGTCGAAGGCGATGCGCCGCCGCGCCACGTCGCAGCACGCGAGCGGTTCGACAAGACGCCGGATCTGCTGCTCATCGACGGGGGGAAAGGCCAGCTCTCGGCGGTCGTCGAGGTCATGGAGGAACTCGACATGACGGGCATCCCTGTCGCTGGACTCGCCAAGGAACACGAATGGCTCTACGTTCCCGGCAATCCGAACCCCATCGTGCTGCCTGCGAACTCAGCAGGTCTCCATTTGGTCATGCGCATTCGCGACGAAGCTCACCGCTTCGCAGTGACGTTCCACCGCCAGCGTCGCGGCAAAGCCATGACGCAATCGGCGCTCGACGCGCTGGAACGCGTCGGGCCCGTTCGCAGGCGCAGGCTGCTCACCGCGTTCGGATCGGTCGCCGCGATCGAACGCGCTCCGGTCGACAAGATTGCTGCCGTAAAGGGCATGACGCCGGCGCTCGCGGCGAGCGTCAAGAATGCGCTGCAAGCGCGTCACGAGAGCGCGTCGTGAAGGAATACCGGCGGCACATAGCACACCGTGTAAGCATGGAGAACGTCGCTTCGGCGGCGGTGCGGCGCTTCAATGGGCTCGTCCGCGACTTCCAGCGCCAGATGCGCTGGACGGGGCTGGCGGCGCTCGCCGCCGTCGCCCTCATCGTGGCGACCGCGGGCGACTTGAGCCTGCGCGAGATGCTCACGATGGTCGCCGTCATAGCGGTGAGCGGCAGCGTCCTCTATCCGTTCGTCCACTGGGTCGACCGGCGCGCGCTCTTGTACGTCCGTAACCGCCTTGGCGACGAGCAGTCACTCGACTTCATCTCCGCGGTGCGGTGTTTGCGTGACTTTGCCCCTCGTATCGCGATTGCGTTCGCAATCTGTTACATGGGCGGCGCGCTGCTCGTCATCACCGTCTCGAACCTCTTCGTCGGCCAGCCGCCGTTCGCGCACTGGGGCATCGTCATCCTCGCTGCATCCGTCGGCGCGCTCGTCGACATCGTGCTCAACGTCTTGTGCGCCGAAGCGCTCATCGCGAACCTCATCGCGGTGCTCTGCGCCGTGCGCGACCGCGTTCCGCCGCTCTCACCGCACGCGCGTGGCGGCATCGGGCGGCGCTTCGCACTCGTCCTCGCGCTCGTCATCGTCGTCGTCGTGGCGACGATGAGCGCCATTTCCGTTCGCCTCGTCGGCGAAGTCGTTGCGGGGACCGTCGGCGCGACTGCCGTGCTGCGCACGGTCGCATGGGACTCGGGCGTACTCGTCGTCGTCGCCTGCATCATCGCGTTGCTTGCCGCACGCGTGCTCTCGCGCAGCGTCGCTGAGCCGATCCTGCATACCGTCGGGCTGCTCGAGCGCTTTCGCTCGGGCGACATCGTCGACGATCCCGGGCTTTTCGGCGAACCGCGCGTGCCGCACGAGGCAGGCTTGCTCGTCGCCGCCGTCGCGGACGCGAACGCGGCGCTCGGACGCCTTGCGAGCGGAGGCGAACGGCTCGCCGGGGGCGACCTTTCGGTGCAGCTCGTCCCGAGCTCGGATCGCGACATGGTCGCGATCGCGTTTCGCAAGGTCGTCGACGCTATGCGTACGGTCGTCGGCGACGTGCGTGCCACGGCGGAGCTACTCGAAGACTCCGCCGATGCGCTGCGGACGCGGGCGGAGGAGTTTACGAAGGACGCGCGTGCGAATGCCGCCGATCTCGGCAGCGCGGTGCGCACCGTTGGGACGCTCGACGAAACGGTCGCGCAGGTCGCGCGCGGCGCTGAAAATCTCTCCGCGATGGCGGTGCAAGCGAAAGAGGCCGCAGAACGCCTTGGCGACGCAGCGCAGAGCAATGCAGCCGGTCTCGATCAGCTCGCGCGCACGGCTGCCGCGACGATCGATGCCGCCGGCGACGTGCGCGACATCTTCGAATCCGCCGGGCGCAGCGCTGACGTCGCGGCGCTCGCGATCTCCGACGCGGACCGCACGACGCAGGAGACGGCGTCGGTGATGAGCGAGCTCGTCTCCGGCATCGACGCGCTGCGCCTCACCTCGGCGCAGATCGGTTCGATCACCGAGAAGATCGACGAGATCGCCGACCAGACGAACCTCCTTGCGCTCAACGCGGCCATCGAAGCGGCGCGAGCCGGCGAGCACGGGCGCGGTTTCGCCGTCGTCGCCGACGAGATACGCAAGCTCGCCGATTCCTCGGCGACCGCGACACGCGAGATCGCGGGGCTCATCGCGAGCGTCCAGCGTGAGATCGATCGCGCCGTCTTCGTGACGCGGCGCGGCAACGAGGCGGTCGCGCAGGGGCAAGCCAAGACGTCGCAGGTTGCGGTTGCGCTCGCGCAGATCGTCGAGAACGTCAAGGCCGTGCGCAGCCGGATCGACACCGTCGTGCACGCGCAGCGCGAGCAGAAGGGCGCGACCGACTCGCTCGTCGGCTCGACGCGTCTCGTCGAGCGCCTGACCGCCGACAACGCGCAGCTTGCGAAGACGCTTGCGACGCTGGCAGTCGATCTCCAAGCCGGTTCGGCACAAGGCCAGCAGGCCGCTCGTTCGACGATCGGCGGCGTGCAGGCGGTCGCGAGTCGCGGCGAGGGCATTGCGGCTGCATCGAACGAGCTCAAGGCGCTGACGCTCTCGCTGCGCGACGAAGCCGAACGCATCCGCGCCGCAATTGCAGGCTTTTCTTCGGTCGATCGCCTCCCCGGAACGCGCACGAACGGTGCAAAGCCGGTGCTGCCGAGCGGCTTGTCGTAGCGTTCCGTTCCCGAAACTCGTGCTTGCTTTCCCGTGTTAGAATAGGTGTTCGCGGGGCTGAGATAGGTTCGACGGGATCGTCCTACAGGCGACTGCAAGCAGGCGGAGCTGCGAGCCCTCCTAAAACGATCGCAACGGCAATATCTGCCGACAACAACTACGCACTGGCTGCCTAATCTAGCGTAGCCACGGGAAGCGAGAGGCCGCCGGAGCCAACTCGCCGACCGCCATGAACTCCGGCTAGCGAGCGCGATCGGTCCGGCGCGCACGCGAAACAAAGGATCTGCGGTGAGCGTCAGTCCGCTTCGAGGCGGGCGCTCACTCAAGAACAACGTCGAAGCTGAGCCTGGAGAAAGCATCGGCTGGGAGTCTCGGACTCGGGGGGCAGCACCCCGACAGCTCCACCATTCCTTCGTCCCGGCCTGGCCCCATCGTATATGCCAATATTCTAGACATTATCCTTGATAAAAGCTAGAATATTTGCATGGGCAGAACCACGGCAGCCCCCTTGCCCCGTCTCCAGCATCGGCTCGAGGATCTTGGCGAGCGCATTCGCGCTGCGCGTCAACGACGCGGACTACCCGCGGCGCTCGTTGCCGAGCGAGCGGGCATGTCCCTGATGACGCTTCGAGGCATCGAAAAAGGCCGTTCCGGCTCCACGATGGGCGCGTACGCAGCCGTCCTTCAAGTCCTCGGGCTCGATACAGACCTAGACACGCTCGCTGCATCGGACCCGCTCGGACGGGAGCTTCAAGACGCAAGCCTCAAGCAGCGCCAGAGGCTCAAAAAGCGATGAGCAACCGCAGCATCGCCGTCTACGCCAGCGCTTACCGCCGGCCTTCGATATGAATCCGAATCACAGGAAACGGGCTCGCACTCGACATCGACGAGGGTGACTGCGCTCGATCTTGATCTCGTGCGCTCTGTGGCTCACTATTTTCGCGTTACCAGTGCCGCCCGCATGAGGTCATCGACGCGCGGATGTGTGCGCTTGAATCCAGTTGATAAGCCTTTCGCTCGACGTCTCTCCGGCCGCTACGGCGAGAATCATTGCCAGCGTCTCTTCGTCGCTCGCGGCAAGATCGTAGCCGTTTAGCTCCAGAAAAAGTTCCAGAAGCACGACCCCGACGCGCTTGTTGCCGTCTACGAATGGATGGCCTTTTATCACTCCTAGTGCATAGAGCGCAGCCAACTCGGCGGCGTCGGCATCTGAATAGGCGGCCGCGTTACGCGGGCGATTGAGGGCTGACGCTAAGAGACCCGGATCACGAACTCCAAGGGGTCCCCCGTGTTCGGCGATCTGGGCCTCATGAATCGCGCCGACGACGTCGTCGTCGATCCAGATGAAGTCATCTTGCGAGCTCACGCAATACCGAACGGCGTTTCTTCATGATCTTCTCGGCGGTTTCCATCTGGTTCGCGAAGTCCGGATTGTAGGGGGTAAGCCTCGCGCCGTCCGGCGACTCGGTGAGGTACACGGTATCTCCAGCTTCGGCATGCAAGCGGGAAAGGAGTTCCTTCGGGAAGACGGCCCCTATGGAGTTACCGATCTTCGTGAGCTTGAGCGCGGTCATGAGGCCTTATTATGTTCTAACATATGTTAGGACAGAATAAGGCCCGGATGCCGATTTGGCAACCCCATCGCTCAAAAAAGTGGGTGACAGGCGGCATTCTCTCGCTAGGGCGCAGCGTGCGGCGTTGATGAACGAGCCGGCGCTCTGTACGCTGCGACGACGGCAATTACGGCAGCGATGCCGATGAGATTCGACACGAGCGTAAAGCGGTCGTTGAACGCCATCGACGCCATCGAGAGCCCTCCGAAGGCATGGCCGATCATCAGCTCCATGAGTGCACCCGCGAGCATCGCTCCGGCGATGAAGAGCCCGACGAACGTCCAGGTGATGCGGCGAGGAAAAGACTTGAGATAGATTGCGACGAGCGGCGGTACGAGGAGATCGCCGTAGATGAACGACACGTTTGCGCCCAGCGGGATGCCCGCGTTTGCGAGAAAGCGCGCGACGGGAACGTTGCCCATCGAGCAGACGAACGTCAGCACGGCGATCCCGAGGCCGAGTGCGAGGAGCAATGCATAGCCGGCGTGCGGGACGCCGCCGACGACGCGCAGCGCATGCGAGAGCCACTGCAGCGGAACGAGCGCCGCGGCGAAACCCGCGAGCAGGTATCCGGTCACGAGTTCCGTGCGCAGCATCTGCACGTCGCTCCACGCGGTTTCCGCGACAGCATGCCAGGTCTTGCGCGAAGCGAGCGTGCCCCATCCCATACGATCCCGCGACACCGCCGCGTCCTGCTGATGCTTGCGTCCGCAGGCATAGTATGTGCGGCCTTCGAGGCTTACCGCGAACTCCGGCTCACCCTCCATCCCGCACAGCGGACACTCCGTGACGATGTCGGCAGCGTTCTGCACGGGGATCTCGCTGCGCAGCCGTTCGAGCGTCTGCGGTCGAAAGAGCAGCGTGAAGCCGCCGGTCACGACGGCGATGATGACGATGCCGCCGAAGAACTCGGCGAAGACGAACTTCCACCCGAGGAGCGACCAGAAGAGAATGAGGATGGCGACGTTCATGTTCGTCGACGAGATGAGAAACGAGAAGATTGACCGGATGTCCGCACCCTTCTGGTAGAATCCGCGAGCTGCTGCGGCAGCTCCGTAGGAGCACGCCGAAGAGATGATGCCGAAGCCTGCACCGTAGAGAATGCCGCGCAGGTTGGGGCCGAGATAGCGCTGCATCGCCGAAGGGGTCAGTGCAACCTGCACGATCGCGGAGACGAGAAAGCCGAAGATGAGGCCGAAGAGGCTGTCCCAGAGAAAGCGCAACGCCTGCGCGAGCCCTGCTGCCAGCGCGTGAAAAACGAGCATAATGACGATGCAGCCTTCGGTTGCACGACACGGAATCCATCGTATCGCCAGAGAGGAGCGCCCCATGGATCGAGAGTTCGACGTTGCGGTCATCGGGAGCGGAAGCGCCGGGACGGCTGCGGCGCTGCGGCTTCGCGCCGCCGGGCGCAGCGTCGCGGTGATCGACGATCGTCCCTTCGGCGGAACGTGCGCGCTGCGCGGCTGCGATCCCAAGAAAGTGCTCGTGGCCGCGGCGACCGCGCTCGACGAGGCCGCCCGCTACGCTGCGCTTGGCATCTTCGATCATGCGCCCTCTCTCGACTGGCCGACGCTCATGGCGTTCAAACGGACCTTCACCGATCCCGTTGCGGACCGGCGTCTCGCCGAGTACCGTAACGCGGGCATCGCCGCGATCGCGGGGCAAGCGCGCTTCTTGAGCCCCGAGCGCCTGGCCGTCGGCGACGATTGCATCGGCGCGAAGCACGTCGTCATCGCGACGGGAGCGAGCCCCACGCACGTGGCGCCGGGCGACGATCTCTTGCTCACGAGCGACTCGTTCCTCGAGCTCGATCGGCTGCCGGCGTCGCTGCTCTTCGTTGGCGGAGGGTACGTCGCGTTTGAGTTCGCTCACATTGCGGCGCGCGCCGGCGCGCGCGTTACCATCTTGCATGACTCCGCACAGCCACTGCACGGGTTCGACGGCGAGGCGGTTCGCAGGCTGCTCGACGCGACGCGCGAGGCCGGCATCGACGTGCAGCTCGAAGCGCGGGTCGACGCCGTCGAGCGCATCGAGAATGGTATTGCAGCTCGCGTGCATACGAAGGACGGCGAACGCCGCTTCGAAGCAGAGAGCGGGGTGTTGGCCGCAGGGCGCGCGCCGCTACTCGACCCGCTTGATCTGCCGACCGGGGGCATCGAACACACGAAACGCGGCGTCCGCGTGAACCGATTCCTGCAGAGTGTTACGAATCCGCGCGTCTATGCCGCCGGTGATGCAGCCGACGGCGGAGGACTGCCGCTCACGCCGGTTGCCGGATATGAAGGCGAGACCGTTGCAGAGAACATCGTGCATGGTAACGTACGATCGCCGGAGTTCGCCGGGCTCGTCTCAATCGTGTACGCGATACCGCCGCTTGCGACCGCGGGCTTAACGCAGGCGCAGGCACGTCACGCCGGCATGGAGGTCGACGTGCGTTCGGGCGATATGTCGGGGTGGTACTCCACTCGCCACAGCGCAGGCAACACGGCATGGTACACGTGCGTCGTCGAACGAGGCCGCGGGACCGTCGTCGGTGCGACCATCTTGGGAGCGCAGGCACCGGAGCAGATCAACGTACTCTCGCTGGCGATTCGTGAAGGGCTCCACGTCTCACGCGTCGGCGACGTGCTGTTCGGCTATCCGACGCCTTCCTCGGATCTCGCGTACGTCACGGGTGCGGCGTGAAGAATCAGCGCAGCGTCTTGCAGAGACGCACGTGTTCGCCGAACGTGATGTCGCGTTCGAACCCGAGCGCTTCGTAGAAGCGCGCCGCGCCGCGAGATCCCATCATCGTCCACGTGTGGTAGCCCGGTTGATGATCGAGAGAGGCCTCGAACTTTTCCACGAGTTGTCTGCCGACACCCAGCCCTCGTGCCTCGGGCGCCACCGCGATGAAGCGCAGCTGCGTCTCCGCATAGCGCGCAGCGCGGAACGACTTCGCCGGGCGAAGGCGCGGAAGGAGCATGCGCATGAGCGAGTTGTTCTTCGCCGAGGCGGCGGCGATGCGCATCGCGTGCGCGCGAATGAACGCCACGCGCAGCCGGTCGAGCGTCGCGGTTGCGCCGCCGACGAGAAAGCCGACGTCTCGGTTCGTTGCCGGATCGTGCGCGACGAAGAGTGCGTCCGTCTGTGCGAAGGTCTGCAAAAACGCTCCGGCCACGGCATCGTCGAGACGCGATACCGGATGCCGGGGAAAGCTCTTGCGAAAGAGATCAACGACGGGTGCGCTCGGCAACGCGTCTTCACGCGCGAGCATGATGCCGCCGGCAGTGATCGGTTGCTCCATCGCTAATGCCGACATTAGCGATGAGGGCCGTTCGCCCTGTCGCGTTCCCCGCTTCCGAGGGCGCCGGAAGCATTGAGCAAGCGAACGTACGCCGGGGGGGCGTGCAGCTCGGCGGCGAGCGTCGCCAGCGGGGTGCCGGCGAGCACGCGAATGCGCGTGAGCTCCAAAGACGCGGGGGCGCCGTCTTGGTGAATCGGGTCGGTCGTAAACGCGAAGAGGATGCGCGCCTGTCGCACGGCGGCGATCGTCTGCCGATCGAAGAGGCCGTCGGGATAGGCGTACGCGATAACCGGCACGTGCAGCATGTTTCGCAGGGTTGCCACGGAGTAGACGACCTGGTACATCTGGTCTTCGAAATCGAGCGCGGAGAGCGAAACGTGCTCGACGCTGTGCCCGCCGATCGACATCCCGGCATTCGCCATCGTGCGGATTTCGTTCCAGGTGAGATGATGCGCCGTGCCGACGTTCGCCGTCGTAATGAAGAACGTCGCCGTCATTCCGAAGCGGCGGAGGATCGGAAATGCGTACCGGTATTGGTCGCGATATCCGTCATCGAAGGTGACGAGCACGAGGTCGTTCGTTGGACGGTGCTCGGCGGAGAGACGGTAGAGATCGTCGATGCCCACGGCGCGCAGATGCTCGGCGCGCAAGAGCGCGAGGTCTGCGGCAAAGGCGCGCGGGGACGTCGTCAAACGCTCCGAGATGACGTCCGGCGGCGAGCTCGTGTCGACGCGATGGTACATGAGAACCGGTGGAACGCGAACCATCGTCGCTGCGAGCAGAAGAGCGATCATGCTGATCTCTGTTCGGCGTGCGGCCGCAGCGACCCGAAGCGGCATGCGTACACGTGCGTGAACTCGGCTCCGAAGAGCAAAATCTGCGACGAGTAGTTCACCCAAATGAGCAGGGCGACGAGCGAGCCGAATGCTCCGTACGACGAGCTCAATCCCGTCGTCCCGAGATACCAGCCGAGTAAGAACTGACCGACGACGAAGAGGAACGCTGTGATCCCGGCGCCGAGGCGCACGTCGTGCCACGTCGGACGCGCGTCCGGTAGGTAACTGAAGAGCACTGCGAAGCCGGCCCAGATGACGGCGAACGACGCGACGAAATCGGCCACCTTCATGAGTTCGACGAAAACGGGCGACAAATGCGCAAGATGGCCGGTTATCGCGGTGAGCACGGCGTTCACAGCCATCGAGACGAGCAGCAGCAACCCGATGAGGAGCATCGTGACGAAGCTCCAGACCCGCTGTTTGATCGTCGTCCAGATCGTCGATTTTGCCGGCAGCGAGTCCCAGACGGTGTTGAGCGCGAACTGCGTCGCGCTGAAGAGTGCGATGGCAGCGAACACGAAGATGCCCCACCCGACGACTTGAGCGAAGACGCCGCTGCGGGGGCTGGAGAACGACGACGCAACCATAACGCGCAGCGCGTGCGCACCGGGCCCTGCGTCGCGGTTGATGTAGTGGAAGATGACGTTGAGCACGTGCCGGTGGCTATGGACGAAGAATCCGGCGATTTCGACGAAGATGATGACGAGCGGTGCGACCGCGAACGCCGCGAAGTAGGCTAATGCTGCCGCGAGCCATTGCGCGTTATGGCGCGCAAACTCCGCCCACGTCTGCCGCAGCAGCGCGAGCGTGGCCGCGATCATACCGCGCGGCTGCTGCGAATGTCTCTCAGCGGCACCGCGAGAATCGAGCCGCCGCGGCTGCCGACGATGAGCGTCTTTCCGATGACGATCGGGGAACCGACGTTGAACGCCGTGCCCGCGTACATGTCGCCGATCGTCCGGCCGGTCTTTGCATCGATCGCCCATAGATATCCGTCGAGATCTCCGAAGTAGACGACTCCGGCTACGGCGACGGCGCCGCCGAGAACCGGTCCATGGGTGCGGATTCGCCATTCGACGCGGCCGGTCCGCGCATCGATTGCATGCATGTACGGCACGAGGGAACTGCCGACGTACAGGGTGCCGCCGGCAAGCAGGGGTATGGCGGCTTCATTGCGCGGCCGAAGATTGGCGGACTCGAGCTTCACGTCCCAGAGCTTGCGGCCGGTGGTGGCGTCGACGGCATAGACGTGCTCCGTGGCGAGGTCCCCGACGAGGACGGGCGTCGTGCTCGAGGGCGGCATGATGTAGTCGCAATAGATGCGCACACCGTCGGTCACGGGAGGGCAGTCGCCGATGCCCGAGGCGACGTGCGAGAAGGTCGTCTTCCAGACGACGTCGCCGTCGGTCGCTCGCAGATCGAAGAGCGCGTTCATTCCTTCGCCTCCGGTCACCCAGTCGTCGCGGCCGACGGGAAGCGCCGCGATCATCGAGGCGATCGAGTGAATGTTGCGCGTGTAGATCGTCGCGCCCGTGGCCGGATTCAAGCCCACGATCATGCCGGCGCCGTCATGGTGCACGAGCACGCCGTCGACGATCGCCGGCGTCGGCATGCCGGTGCCGGAGAGCGCATGCCGCCACAGGAGGCGCCCGTTCACGGCATCGAATCCGAGCAGCGCGTTCGCACCGTTTCCGACGTGTATCGGGCGCGCGGGCATCGCGTTTGTGGGACTGTTCTCGTTCCCTTCGGCGACGATGACGATACCGTGATAGACGATCGGCGCGCTCATGATGGGATTGCTCACGTGATACGTCCAGTCGACGTGGCCGGTGAGCGCGTCGACGGCGTAGAGTTGTCCCGCATTGTTTCCGATGTAGAGCGTGTGCCCAGCGAATGCGGGGCTCGACGAGAACGCTCCGCCTGTGTGCACGCGCCAAAAGGCGCGCAGCGAGCCGTCGACGACGGCATTGTTATCGGAGTTCAGGCGGAACTGTGGCCACGCGACGAGCGTTGCGAAGGGCCCCGGAGCCGCTGAGCAGTCCGCTGCCAGCGTTATGAGGACGAGAATCGTCCAAGCGGTCAGCAGTCGCCTGCGTGCTCCCATCACGTAGGAGAATTGCCCGGTTCGGCGCTCCCCTACACGACGAGGAATATTAGGTTATGGCAAACCTGCCAGCCGCCCGCCGTCGGCGAGCAGCGTCGTCCCATTCACGAACGCGCCGTCGTCCGATGCGAGAAAACAGATCGCCGCCGCGAGGTCTTCGGGCGTCCCGACCGCTCCGGTAATCTTTTCGGCACCGCTCTTCACGTTCGGGTTGTCCCACAGCATCGGCGTGTCGACGGCTCCCGGTGCCACGGCATTGACCCGGATCTTCCGCTGCATCATCTCCAAACTGAAGCCTCGCGTGAACGCTTCGATCGCGCCCTTCGACGAAGCATACGGGACGACGTTTTCCGTCGTGGCGTGGGCATGCACGGAGCTGAGGTTGACGATGGCGGAGCCGGGCGGCATGTGTGCAGCGCCGTACTTCGAGAAGAGAAAGACGGAGCCGAGGTTCGTCGCGATGACCTTGAAGAAATCTGCCTCGGCGATATCGAGAATCGGTGTGAACGTCATCATCGCGGCATCGTTGACGATGACGTGAATGGCAGTAAAGGCCTTTACCGCAGCGTCAACCGCGGCCTGGACCTGGGTCGCGTTGCCGACGTCGCACTCGGCGGCGATCGCCGTGCCGCCGGCTGCGTGGATCGCGTCGACGGTTGCTTGTGCGGCCTGCAGACGCAGGTCGACGACGACGAGACTGCCCCCCTCGCGTGCCATCTGAAGGGCCGTCGCTCGCCCTATGCCGGAGCCGCCCCCGGTGACGATACAGGTCTTGCCGGTAAATCGCATTGCAAGTGCGTATGCTCTCCTGCATGCGTCCGTTCCCTCCAGCATTCCGCTTCGGCGTCGCCACCGCCGATCATCAGTGCGAAGCATACGACGGTCACGACGACATACGCGACGTCTGGGAACGTGACGGACACCTGACGCTTCGCGGTCGAGCAACCGACTTCTGGCACCGCTACCAGGAGGACGTCGACCTCGCGCGCGGCCTGGGCTGCACGATCTTCCGGCTCTCGCTCTCGTGGGCACGCCTCGAGCCCGAGCCCGGCACCTGGAGCGACGAGGCGTTCGATCACTACGCTGCCGTTCTGCAGTATCTCCACGATGCCGGTATGCAGAGCGTCGTCACCCTGCATCACAACACATGGCCGCTCCACGTGCAGGCCGCCGGCGGCGGTGCGGGCTTGCTCGACCCCTGCTTCCCCGACACGTTTGCGCGATACGCGCGGCGCGTCGCGCAACGTTTGGGAGACCGCATCGACTACTACGTCACGATCAACGAACCGAATCAACTGCTCTACGGCTTCGTCAAGCCGTGGTTCATGCGGACATACGCGATGCCGCCAGGCCTCGGTCCTGACGCATCGTCACACGAACAGATGGAAGCGCTGCTTGCGCTCATCCCCAATCTCTTCGCGGCGCACGCACGCGCGCGCGCCGCGATCCACGAGGTGCGGCCGCAGGCGCTCGTCGGAACGAACCCGCTCGTGCTCGGTTTACCGCGTTGGCTGCAGCGCTGGGTGAATCGTTCGGCGACGCGGCTGCGCAGCCCAGATGATCTCTACGCTCAGGCAACGTCGCTTTCGCAGTCTACCATCATCGATACCGGCCGCGTCGACGTTGCCGTCGCGCAGATCGAACAGGAGCCCGAGCGCGTCGCACGCGTGCTCTACTCGCAGCCCTATGCGAACGGATACGCTGCCGTCGTCGCGCTCGGAAGCCATACGCTGCTCAACGCCGTCAACGCGGCGATTCGCGCCGAGCGAGGAGAGCGCGTGCCCCAAGACCAGCTGCGACACGTCGACCGCTCCGCGCAGGTGATTGCGCGGCGCGGCGTGCTGCGCGCCGGCGTGCGTCCGGGGCGTCCGGGGCTCTGCACGCGCGAGGGAGACACCTACACGGGGTTCGAGCCGGAGCTCGTGCGTCGCGTCGCGCAGCGCATTCTCGGCTCGCCGGATCGCGTCGAGTTCGTGGAACTCCAAGCGGGTGATCGCGAGCGAGCGACGCGGTCCTGGCTGCACCGCTTCGACGCTCTTCGCAAGACGTTCTCGATGTTCGCGACGATCCTCGGCACCGACTGGTGGAATCTCGGGCTGGCCGGACACCTTGCGCCGTTTCTCTGCCCCACGGAGGCCGTCGGTGCGCTCGACTACGTCGGGCTCGATTACTACTGGGGCGTGCCGTCGCTGCTTCCTTCGCAGCTCGAGCGCCTGTTCGCCGCAGCCGAGTGCCGTTACGCCAGTGCGCCGGTGTGGCCGAACATTCTCTACGATATTCTCTGCGAGCAGCAGCAGCATTTTCCGGGCAAGCGGATCGTCGTGGTCGAGAACGGCTGCGTGACGAGTGCGGACGACGTGACGCGCGCGCAATACGTCGCGCGGCACCTCGCGAACGTGCAGCGCGCCGTTGCCGACGGTGTGCCCGTCGACGCGTACCTCTGCTGGTCGATCACGTCGAATCGCGAATGGGGACTGCCCTTCGACGACAACAGCGACTTCGGGCTGTACCACATCGAGCTCGACACCGATCCAAACCTCACGCGGCAGCCGACGGCGGCGAGCGAGCGCTACGCGCGCATCATCGCCGACCGGACGGTGTGATGCGCGGCGGGATTTACGCCGCTACCGTTACGCCTGTCTCCGAAGCGTTCGTTCCCGACGACCGCCGCGCGATTCCCTACTATCGCGACCTGCTCGAGCGCGGTTGCGACGGCCTCACTATTCTGGGAACGACGGGGGAAGCGATGTCGTTCTCGCTCGAACAGCGTCTTGCGTTCATGGACGCCGTCGCCGGTGCGCTCCCGGCGCAGCGTGTTACCTGCGGGACTGGCGCGGCGTCGCTCGCCGATGCCGTGCGCCTCACGCAGGCTGCCGGCGAGTACGGCTTTGCCGCAGCGCTCGTCATGCCACCGTTCTTCTACCGCGATGCGACCGACGACGGCGTCGTGCGCTTCTACGACGCGCTACTCGCGCAGATGCCGGGACGAACGCGCATCGTCCTCTACAACTTTCCGAAGATGTCGGGGATAACGCTTTCCGCAGCGCTCGTCGAGCGTCTGGAACGCGAGCTGACGGGCACCGTCGTCGGCGTGAAGGAGAGCTCTAACGACCGGGCGCTCCAGAGCGCGATCCTGGAGCGTTGCCCTCACCTCCTCGTATTCCCCGGCTCGGAAGCCTATCTCGTCGCAGCAAAAGCGTACGGCGCTGCCGGATGCATTTCGGGCAGCGTTGCGCTCTGGCCGCAGTTGGCACGCGAGGTTTTTCACACGGGCGACGCGGCGAAGGGTGTTGAACTGGCGCGTTTGCGCGGCACGCTCGACGGCGAGCCGTTCATTGCGGGCGTGCGCCGGCGCATCGCTCGCGAGCGCGCGGATGAGGGCTGGGAGCGAATGATGCCACCGCTGTAGCAGCGAGCTTTGGGGATACTGGATTGCATGAAGCTCTGGACGCGGCTCTCAGTTCCGGCTGCGGTCATTCCCATCTACGGAACGACGCTCGCCGACATGCTCGGATACACGCTCATGATACCGCTGCTGCCGGCATTGGCGGCGCGCTATCACGCTTCGTACTTCATCGCAGGCATGCTTATCAGCGTGCCTGCGTTCTGTTCGATGTTTTCCTCGCCGGTGTGGGGTCGTGTGAGCGACCGGGTGGGGCGAAAAAGCATCATGCTCATCTCGCAGGCAGTCACGCTCGCCGGTTACGTCATGCTCGCGCTGGCGCATTCGCTCTTTTGGCTATTCCTCGCGCGCGTCATCTCAGGGCTCGGTGCAGGCAATCTGAGCGCCGCTCAGTCGTACATAGCGGACGTGACGAAGGAGCGCCAGCGCGATCAAGCGTTCGCCTTGTACGGCGCCGTCTTCGGCGCTGCGTTCGTCATCGGCCCGGTGACCGCATCGCTCCTCATGCGTCACGGCATCCAGTTCCCGTTCTACCTTGCCTCCGCACTCGAAGCGTTCAACATCGCCTTGACGCTCGCGCTCATCCCATGGAGCATCGGCAAGCACGAAGTCGAGGAAGAGATCGCAAAGGTCGCACGCGAGGCGATGCGACCGCCTGTGCTCTGGCTGCTGCTGCGTCAGTTCCTGTTTATCGCCGGCGTTATGTATTTTTTGAGCGGATTCGCGCTCTATCTCCACGCGACGCTCCACGCGTCCGTCAAGCAAGTCGGCTGGATGCTGGCGGGCGCGGGGATCCTTGGAGGCGCGGTGCAGGGCGTCATCGTCGCGCCGCTCGCTGCCCGTGCCGGTGAGCGGTTCGTCGCGCAGATCGGCTTCGTGTTCCTTCTCGCAGGATACGCGCTGCTCTACTTCGTTGCGGGCATGCCGCTCTTCGTCGTCGTCGTCGCCCTCTGGGCGATCGGCGCTGCGATGGTGGAGCCGTCGATCATGGCAGCGCTTTCGCTGAGCATTCCCAAGCGCGAACGCGGTGCGCTCATGGGCATCAGCGACTCGGTGAACAGTATTGCGCTCATCGTCGCTCCCGCCGCGAGCGGTGCGGTCATCGGCGCGAACTCCCGGCTCATCGGCGTTCTGCCCGCTGCTGCGACGATCGCGGCGTTCTTCATCGGATTCGGCAAGAGCGTCAACCGCCGTTCAAATCGAGAAAGACCTCCGTCGCGAAAGCCAGCACGAAACCGACGGTGATCATCGCCGTTGCCGCAGCGCCCAGGCCAGTGCGGCGAAGCACCGACCACATCTCGCCGATGACGAAGATGAGCGCGCCGACGGCAATCGCTAGAAAGAATACGGAGAGAAGCGGGGAGTGGAAGGCATAGCCGACGACGGTTCCCAGGAACGTCGGACCGCCTGCGACGAGCCCGGCGATGCCGAGTTGGCCCCACGTCGGTACGATGCGGCCTACCATCGGCGCCGCGACGCCGAAACCTTCGGTGGCATTGTGCAAACCGAATCCCACGATGAGCGCGAGCGCGATTGCAGTGGCTCCGGACGCCGCCGAAGCACCGATCGCGAGCCCTTCGCCGAAGTTATGCGCTCCGATGCCGACGGCGATGAGTGAAGCGAGGACGATGGGGTGATCGGCACTCGCCGAGGCAGCGGCGCGAAACGCCGCCCGCTGCGCGCCGCTGCCCAAACCGACGAGCCCGGCGACGAGACCGCCGATGAAGAGCGCCACGAGCGCGAAGGGGAAGACGCCGCTCCCGGCACGCCACGTCTGCAAGGCTGCGAGGATGGGAGCGGTGGCGCTCTGCGCGATCTCGACGACGAGGTAGAGAAGAATACCGATCGCCAAGGCGTTGAGCAATGCGACGGTCTGCGGTGAGAGCCGGCGCGCACGCGCGATCGGTAAGCCGAGGAAGATCGTGAAGCCAGCGATCGCGCCCAGGAGAACGGTCTCCCAGAACGTGAGACCGCGGGGCGCGCTGCTGCCGGCGGCGGCCATCATCGCGGGCCCCATAGCCGCGAGCGTGTTCGGTGTGCCGATATAGTGAATCGCGGTGATGAGACCGCTCGGCATGCCCTGCGCGTTCTCGATGTGATCGAGGACGTGGCAGTGGACGAGCCACGTGCCAGGCTGAGCGTTTGCTTTCACGACGACGTCGACGCGCTGCCCCGGCCCGATGAGAACGGTGTCCTCGACGTCGCGGTACGTCACGGGCTGCGCGTCTCGCGCAATGATGCGCTGGTAGTGGCCATGGGTGTGCATCGTGTGAAACGCTTCGCCCGAAATGTTCACCCACCGAATGCGGAAGCGCTCGCCGCGGTGCACGTCGAGCGTCTGCGTGGCCGGATACTCTTTGCCGTTGATCGTGAAGTGGTTCTCAAAAGCGCTTTGGATCTGCCACGAGGAGAGCATCTCGAGGAAGTCGCCGCCGAGTCCGCGTTCGAGCGGCAACGGGTGCGCCGGCAGCACGATGATCCCGCCGTAAAGGCCGGAGTCGAGCATTGCCTCGTCGTCATGTGTATGGTAGATGAACGTGCCTGGGGTGTCGGCCACGAAACGGTAGACGAAGCGCCCGCCGTTGGGGACGAGCGGCTGCGAGATGCCTGCGACGCCGTCCATGCTGACAGGGATGTCGTGGATACCGTGCAGGTGGATCGTGTCGGGCGTCGTGTCGTCGTTGCGGTAGTCGATGACCACGGTGTCGCCTTGATGCACCACGAGCGTCGGCCCGGGCACGACGCCGTTGTAGGTGTTTGCCATGACGGTCAGCCCGGGTCTCAGCGTCCACGGCGCCGCGCGCTCGACGAGGTGAAAGACGGCCGTGCGTCCGTGCATCTGCGCGATCGCTTGATAGGTTCCGTCGGGCCGCCTGAAGAGCCGCGACTCGCCCGGCGCAGGTGTCGCCACGGGGATCGGCCCCGAGAGCGGCTGCAGGCCCACGGAGCTTGGCTGTATGGCCGTCCCTGCCTCGTCGGCGTCGGCGAGCGCGCGCAGCGGGACGAGCGCGAGAAGAAGGGCGACGACGAGAAGCAGCGGACGCATTTAGGTGTTCCTAAATACACTTCTCGGCGAGGCTCACACGCCCTCCTGCAATGTCCGGCAGCCGGCTGGTCGAACCTGTTCGGATGGATCGTTGGCCGGAGCTGCGTTACGACGAGTGGAGCGAGACGCTCGCGACGCTGCACATGTGGACGCAGATCGCCGGCAAGGTGCGTCTGAAGCTCGAGCCCTTCGTCAATCACTGGTGGAACGTGACGCTCTACGTCACGCCGCGCGGACTGACGACGGGGCCGATGCCGTATCCGGACGGGCGGATGCTTTCGATCGATTTCGATTTCATCGTACACGAAATGCGCATCCAAGACAGCGACGGCGCGCAGCGCTCGCTCACGCTCGAGCCGATGACCGTCGCAGCATTTTACGAGGCTACGATGGACGCGCTCGCCGCGCTCCATGCGAGCGTTCGCATCAGTGCGCGTCCCAACGAGGTTGCGCAAGCGATCCCCTTCGCCCAGGATACGGTACACCGAGCGTACGATCGTGCGGCGGTCGAACGTTTCCATAGAGCGCTGCTGCAGGCGAATCGGCTCTGCAACGTCTTTCGCGCGGGCTTTGCCGGCAAGGCAAGTCCCGTGCACTTCTTTTGGGGCAGCTTCGATCTCGCGACGACACGTTTCTCGGGGCGTACGGCTCCGGCGCATCCCGGCGGGTTCCCGAACATGCCCGACGCCGCTACACGAGAGGCGTACTCACGCGAGGAGCATAGCGTCGGGTTTTGGCCGGGGGGTCCCGGGGTTGAAGCGCTCTTCTACGCCTACGCATATCCCGAACCGCCAGGTTTTGCGCAGGCGCGCATCGGCCCACCGCAAGCGAGCTGGTTCGCGCCTTTACGCGAGTTCGCGCTTCCGTACGAAGCGGTGCGGACGGCGGCCGATCCCGATGGCGCCGTTTTGGATTTCTTTACGACGACGTACGACGCAGCCGCATCGCTTGCGAAGTGGGATCGCGCATTGCTCGACATGCAGTTGTCACGGTGAGCGGAGCGCGAGCGCAGCGAGCGCGCAGTCGAACCGCCGGTCAATGCGTCATCGCAACGATGGGCTTCACCGCGGGATACTACATAAGGCCCTCCAAACGTCCGGTTTTCGCGCGAGGTGTTTTGCGTAGCGGTTCTCATTCTCGCCCTGCGCGTTTTCATTGCAAAATGGTGCGCAATCGATCTACTTCCGCCGCTTCGAGGCCTAACGCCCGAACTTATAGAGCCAATGTACTGTAATTAGCATCCAGAGTCACGGTCGCTCGGTCCCCCAAACCACGAGCAACGACCCACCCTATATAACCCGCTGTGATAAGGCTATAAAGTAACGAAGACAGCCAGCCGGTGTTTCGGGCTTGACCCCTACGAAGGTCCTTGGCTCCCTCCAAAATAATGCCTGCGGACCACATACCGTACAGCACGGAGATGGCCACGCACGCCAGATTACGCTCGCAGCGATGGTTGCATCGTCAATAAGTCGGAGTATAGAGATGAGTGCCCCTCCTAAGAAGCACGCAGCAGCCGTGACGATCCGGGCGGGGGTCAGGGAATCCGCAAACGTCCACGTTGTGCCGAGGTGCCGTATTCGCGCAATAGTCGGCATGAGTTGCCACGCGGACACCCAGAGGAGTCCGAAGAGCGCGAGCACTGCGATGTAGAAATCGTGGTTCACTTTTCGAAATACCGAAATGGGGCTGTGATGGGTGGAACCGCTAACCAGATGCAGTGCATCAGAATATGCACCAATCCTGCCGTCAAGAAGAAGATCGGCCGGGACCTGCCGCGTGCGAAAGGTGCCGACGGATCGGAGGATTCCCGGAGCCACCTAGAGGCAAGAATCCGGAATGTCTGCCCGCCTTCCTACGCATGTCTCGATCGGTCTCTGTAACCGGATTCGCGAGACCAGCTATACCATTGGGAATTCCCGCTTGACTCCGAGTTCAGGGTCGATCCGAGTCAGCGCGGAGTCCCATTTCCGTGGACGACGGTCTGCTTCGCCCAATTTCCGGGAAGCGAGCCGTTCGGGTTGGCATTCGGATCGTTCGTCTGATACCACTGACCTCGGCCGTTCGACCAGGTTTGGCTATACGCATTCGAGACTTTGACCGTTCCGCCCGAGCCCGTGACGGTCTGTTGGTCGAGAGCGTAATCGGTCCAATCCGATGCGGCCGTGGAGCGCGCGTTCATCGCATCATTCGTACGGCTCATCGAGGCGTCGGTCGCCGATTGCATTTGAGCCATGAACTGCTCGTGTTCGTGTTGTTGAACCGCCATCGATTGCTCGAAGCTCGAGCGTATCAGTTCGTTCGACCGCTGCATTTCGCGCCGGCCCTGTTGCCGGAAGGCCGCAAACCTCGCGTCCCTCCACTGCGCGAGCCGTTGCTGATAGGCCGGGAGCGGATGACCAAGCCCGAGCCTGTCCTCGTCGATCTCTCGCAAGAGCGCATCGAGCCGTCCCTTTGGCGCGCGCGCCACCTGAATGAACGCTTGGCACTGGGTAAATCCCTGGATAGGCCCAGTAGTCAGCCTCGAGCAAACGACCGTGGTTTGAAGGCGCCCCTCGATCTGAAACGTTCCGTTGCTCGATAGAATCCGTTCCGCCGCTACTCCGCCTGTGATCTCTGGATGCAGCGGAGAATTTCGCCGTTCTGCGAGTGCCGCGTCGATGCGTTGCCGCGTGGCAGGAGCGACGCTCATCGGTCCGAGCACTTTCGCTCCAATGATGTGCGCGTAATAGATTGCGAATTCGGATGCGCTTAGCTCTTCTCTCAGCGGAGGGCACTGACTTGCCGGTAGCGGGGCATTTGCCCTCCAGAACGTCCAGTCGAAGCGAGGGGCCGAGCGCATCTCAGAAAGACCGTCGGCCGAATAGGCCCGGTAGACGATCGAAGGTGATGGGTTGCAGGGCGCATTGTCGACCATGGTACCTTGAAATTTCCAACCGGCCGGAATGCGCATGGCAACGGCGGGCATTTGAAACATGGGGTCGTCGATCGTCACGGTCGTGAATGCGGCCGCAGACGCCGGATGGGATGCGCCGATGGCGCCGAGAGCAAGAGCAAATGCAGCGAATGCAGCGAAGCGCAAGAATCTCATGGTCACCAAGTTCCTCATTATCTTACCAGAGCGAGAAAAACCGTCGCGTTGCGATGTGTTCGGATGCTATCACGCCAAAGCGCGAGACGGACCGAAGAGCACTTTTCGTCCTCGGCGATCCGCCGACCTGGGGTTGACCCCAATTCCGTGAACTGCCCAGACTGGCGAAAGCTCTCCAAATGGCAACGACGCGGGGGCGATTGCCCCGCGGATTTCAAGCGCAAGCTCGCCGAACTCGTCTTTCGCTCGTCGCACTCCCATCGACGGATCGTGCCCCCAGCCGTGGTGTACGAGCGGTGGCTCGGCGAGATGAGAACGCACGTCTCGCTAAGGTCGGTGCTGCACTTCGGCTCTTAGAAGATCATGGCGCGATCACGTGGACGGATGATCGTGATGCTGCGACCGACGCAGCTATTAGACGTTCGCGCGCCCGCGGCTGAGAGGAAACCCTTCCTGCCGTTCGAGAGCGTGAACAGCAAGATTCAATGGATGAAGTACCAAGCGCACGGGTTCCGCAATGAGACGCGATTCATGCGTGCTGTTCTCTTTCACTGCGGGGGCTTGGACCTAAATCCCGCCCACACAAACTCCTGAAGCCCCCTTTCGTCTTCGTGGAGCCTCCTTCGCTCGGCGAACTTCGGGCGCTGCTCTACTCGGACGAGGGGCCTCGGATTGGCGTCATCGTTGAGTGTCCCAGCGTTGCCCTGCGAGCTCTGATGCAATCGTTGATCCGTTGGAACTGATGTCGTGCCCCGCCGCCCCGAGCGCGATGCGTTCGGCAACCGCTTCCCGCGATCTAAGCGGGTGCAGCGGTGATGTGCCCCCTAACCTCCATCCCCAACGTCGCGCCCAAACGCCGGATTTTGGCAGTCGGCTGCAGCCGCGAGAGTGTGCGACTAAACCATATAAGGCGGCACGCAAGCGAAGTGGGGTCGCGCGCGTTGCTCGACATCGGAGTTGCACGCTCCTTTTAGTGGGCGTACGCTGCGCGCGCGAAAGCGTCGAGCCCCAGTTGCCACCCGTCAGGTGACTCCACGGCCTCTCGGACTGCGTCGCCTGCTTCGAGATGGCGCTCGAACCCGCTGTGCGACAACTCGACGCGTGTCACGGTGGCCGATTCGGCGATGAAGCGCACGTCGACGACGCTGGCATGGGCGGGGTCGGGGTCATAGGTCCACGCGCCGTCGAGATGCCAGGCAAGGCGCACGTGTGTAGGCGGCTCGTACGCGAGGACGCTCGCCCACGGAGACTCTCTGCCGTCGGCGTAGCGATCGTAGACACGTCCTCCTGCGCGAGGCTCGATGATCATGCTCTGCGGCACGCCGCCGAGGTGATGCGATTCCGGCCACCAGGCCATCATCTCTTCTGTGAAGAGCTCGAATGCACGCTCGACGGAAACGCCGACCGTGACGGTTCGTTGCACCGTTTTCGTACTCACCTTATATTGCACGTTTCTTCCTTTCATTGGGGCGTTCTGCCGCAGCCTTGAAACGTGTCAATGCCGTCGTCCAAAACCGGTCAAAATAGTTGCGCAAGGCGTTGATGCCGTTCGCATCGAGTTCGTAAAGCCGCCTGTTGCCGTCGCGGCGATCGCGGACGAGCCCCGCGTCTTTGAGCACGCGCAAGTGCTGGGAGACTGCAGGGCGGCTGATGGGGAACTCTCGCGCCAGCTCTCCGACCGGGAGCGCGCCGCGAGCCAAGCGTTCGAAGATTTGCAGCCGCGTTGCATCGCCGAGCGCGAGGAGCTTGGAACCATCGTAAGTATTCACTTACGGTAAGTATACGCTTACACTCAGTCTGCGTCAAGTGCCGAAAAGGGTCTTGCTTGCCCTACGTCGTTAGCTGCAGGCGCGCGACGACGTGGTTCCCGTATCCGCCCACGCGCTCGACGTTGATCCCGGCGCTCAAGGTGCGGGCGATGAAGAGCCCACGTCCGCCCTCACTGAGCGGATCCTCCGGCAATGCGTCGATGTCTCCGAAGGCCGGACCTCGATCGATGACGTGCAGCGTCGGGGCGTCGCCCCAATCGAGGCGTACGTCGATCGCGCCGCGAGCATGGCGAACGACGTTGCCGACGAGTTCGCCGAAAACAAGTTCGGCGGCAGCGACGGCGCTCTCGTCGGCCACGCGCCCTTTGAGGTAATGCACGAAGTCGGCGCGCGCGTCGTTTGCGGCCTGCGCGTTCTCGGCGACGAACGACCAGCCGTCGGTCCGCGCGAAGCGCAGCGTGAGAATCGCAATGTCGTCGCTGCGATCTTCGCGGACGCACGCATCGCGAAGAAAGGCGGCCGGCGCGTGTGCGTGCATGATCGCATCGCTCGCCATCGTCTCGCGTAGGCGCGGCTCGCCGTCCGCAAGCGGCGTACGATTCTCGACCAGACCGTCCGTGTAGAGGACCAAGAGTTGTGCGTCGGCCAGCGTGAGGCGTTTCGTCTCCGACGGCGCGGCGTCTCGCACGCCGAGCGGTAGGCCCGTGGATCGAAGCTCGACGATACCGCGTGTCGTTCGCAGGAGCGGCGAGCGATGACCGGCGTTCGCGTATCGTAGCTCCGTGCGGTCGCGGTCGACGATCGCGCAGTACGCGGTGATGACGACGTCGGGAAAGGATTGGCGCACCAATTCGTCGGCCGTGTCGAGGATGCGCGAGGGGTCGCGTTCGTAGAACGCGGCTACGTTGATGATCTGGCGGACGCGTGCCATGATCGATGCCGCGCCGAGCCCACGGCCCATGACGTCGCCGACGCTGACGAGCAGCGAGCCGTCACGCAAGAGTACCGAATCGTACCAGTCGCCGCCGATCTCCGCCTCAGCCGAGCCGGCGGCAAAGACAGCGTCGACCTCAATTCCTTGCGGCGCCGCGAGCGAGACGGGAAGCGCTGCGCGTTGAAAGGTCTCTGCGATGCGCCGCTCGCGCTCGAAACTGCGCGCGTTCGCGATGGCGATCGATGCTCTCCGGCCCACCTCGACGAAGAGCGGGACGTCTCGGTCGTCAAGCGTGCGCGCTCCATCGCCGTAAAAAACGTAGATCGCGCCGAGCGTCGCACCGCGTGCGTACAACGGGAGCGTGATCGACGAGCGCGGGCGCATCGGCGAAAGCGCGCTCGCGACGTACGGCCAAAGCTGGCGCTGCCCGGCTTCGAGATCGAAGTTTTTGATGGAGCGCGGCCTGCGTTCGCGCAGACGGCGCAGCTCGGCGCGCTCTGCGTCGGGCGTCAGGATACGCTGGCCGAGCAATGCCGCCAGGAGTGATGCGCAGCGCTCGTCGCGGTGCGCGGCAGCGGCAATGCGCAAGCGTTCGGCGTCGTCGGTGACGACGATGAGCGCGATGTCGGCGAGGCGTTCGACGATGCTCTCGCACAGACGCGCGAAGCTCTTGCTCAGGTCGAACGATTCGAAGAGCCCGTCGCTCGCAGCAGCGAGGAAGCTAAGGCCGGCACGAGCGCGGTGCTGTTCGTCTACGTCGGTGCACGTGCCGATCCAGCGCACGATCTTTCCGTCTTCGCCGCGCACGGCCGCCGCTCGTGCGATGAACCATCGGTACGACCCGGTCGCTGCGTCGCGCATGCGATACTCCGCCTCGTACGGCGTTCCACCTGAGAGCGCCGCCGTCCAGCGCATCCAGACCTTCTGCAGGTCGTCTTCGTGGACGACTCCCTTGGGCGCTCCGTACCCCGCGTTCGTTTGCGCGACCGTGAGGCCGGTGTACACGATCCAACGCTGGTTGTAGTACTCGGCGCGGCCGTCGGCGCGGGTCATCCACACGAGCTGCGGCATCGCGTCGGCGATCGCAGCAAAGCGTTCGACGCTCTCTTGCAGCGCATCGCGAAGTGGGCCGAGATCGCTCGTATCCGTTGCCACGTGCTCCCTCGCTTCTCTTCGGGCTCGGCCGCGCCTTCGTCGCGGGGGCGCACGCTCGCTCGGGCGGCGTCGTTGGCTCGAAGAAAGAGCGAGCGCAAACGCGTAGAAGAGATGCGCGTGAAGGCTTTTCGTGCACTGATCGTGCTTGTCGTGCTCGCAGCGATCGCGTATCTCGTTTGGCAGGTCTTCGTTCGGACGCCGGCACGGCCGCGACTGCTCACGGTCTACTACACGAAGATGGACGGAACGTCGCTCGGGACGTGGACGATCTCGCAACGTCAGCGTCAGGCTGGCGAGAGCATGGCGCAGTACCGTTCGTACGAAGCCTTGTACGCTGCCGTGCAGAACGTTGCAGGCCCACCAAGCGACGTACCGGCGGTGCGATTTCCAGCGGGGACGCACGTCGACGGCGTTACGCTCGACGGCGCGATCGCCGACGTCGACCTGTCGTCGCAGGTCACGCAGCAGAGCGGTACGTTCGGTGAGAACGGTCAGTTCAAGGCGCTCGTCTATACAGAGACCGCCGTGCCCGGCATAGCCGCCGTCCAGGTAACGGTCGGCGGACGCCGCCTGCAGACGCTTCCGCACGGAAACCTCGAGCTCGATGCGCCGCTCCGTCGCTCTGATTGGTAGCTGCTGCGCGGCGCTCGCGCTCGCGCTCGCACCGATCACGAGCGCGGCGGGGCCCACTGTGCAAGCGCAAGCGGCGCTTCGCATCATCAACGCGCCGTTCGTCGGCGTGGCCGATCCCTCGCTACGAACGCTGCTCCAGGGAATCGGCGCTCGGCTGACGTGGCGAAAGGGCCAACGCGACGTTCTCATTACGAGGGCCGACCACGTCGTCGTCGCCTTCACGGTCGGCTCCGGGCTCTATCACGCCGGCGGCCTTACCCTCGAAGCTCGATACGCGCCGTACCTGCACGGTGCGGAGCCGTTTCTTCCTTTATCTGACGTGCTCTCCGCGCTTTCGCTCCGCGGCTTTCCGGACGGGAACGTGCTGCTGGTGGAGCCCCTGCTCGCATCGCTCGACGTGCGCAGCAGCGGCGGGGGCGCTACGGTCATCGCGGCAGCCGGCGTCCCGCTCGTGCCCACCCTCGTCGCACGCGACGCGTCGAGCATCACGTACGCATTCACGGGAGTCGGTTCGAGCGTCAGCGGTACCCGTGAGGTGGATGCCGGCGGCATTCGCGACGTCGCCGTGCAATCGACAGGTCAACTCGCATCCGCGCGTACTCTGCTGACGGTTGATCTCGCGCGCGGCGCGACCGCGTTGCCAGCGCAAAGCGATGACGGCAGGGACTTCTCGCTCTCGGTCATCGCAGCACGCGGGCAAACGCCGGCACCGCCGGGACCTCGCGTTACCGCAGTCGACGTGCTGCCTTCCGCGGGGGCGTTCACCGTCGCGGTTGCCGTCACCGGTGATGCTACGTACGCGTGGCATCGCCTTGCCCAGCCGGACAATCGATTTTGGCTCGACGTCAAGGCTGCAACCCTTGTCGCTGCGCCGCGCGACGATCACTGGATCGGTCGTGTGACCGGCGTGCGCGTCGACCAAGTGACACCGCAGCGCGTGCGTGTTGCGCTGTCACTCGCGGCCGAACAGAGCGTCAGCGTCATACCTTCGGCGACGGGCGTGCGCATCCTCGTCGGCAACGCCATCGCGTCCGGCTCACCGCGAGCCGGGAACGGTAGCATCGGCAGCGTCGTGTCAGCCGTCGTCGAGACGCCGCTCGCAACGCCGCAGCCTGCGGCGACGGCGCTGCTGACGCCGGTGCCGGAGCCGAATCGGCCGTCGTCCGTGCCGACGAATCCGCGGCTCATCGTCATCGACCCGGGGCATGGAGGCAACGACCCTGGAACGTCGGCGCACGGCCTGCTGGAGAAGACCGTGACGCTCGACATCGCGCTGCGCTTGCGCGGCATTCTCGTTGCACGGGGGTGGCAGGTGCGCATGACTCGCAGCACCGATACGGAAGCCGATCCGGCTGCAACGACGGACCGCGATGAACTGCAAGCTCGAGTCGACGATGCAAATGACAACGGTGCGCGCGCCTTCGTATCGATTCACGTGAACTGGTACTCGGAACCTGACCCCAACGGTGTGACGAGTTACTACTCAAAGCCGCAAGACGTGGCGCTCGCCCGCGACGTCGAGAATGCCGTCGCGCGTGAGGCGGGCGAGACGAACCGTGGCATCGTCAAGAGCGCGCTCTACGTGACGCTGCACACGCGCATGCCGGCGGTTCTCATCGAGACGGCGTTCATCAGCAATCCTGGCGACTTCGCACGCCTCGACTCACCGCAATGGCGGCAGCGCGTTGCGCTGGGGATCGCGGACGGCATCGAGACGTACGCGCGCGAGAATCCGCTGCCGCCGGCGCCCACGAACTAAACGGAGATGCTCGGCCTCTTCGACTCCGGGCTCGGCGGCCTGACGGTGCTGCGCCGCCTGCGAGAGCTGCTGCCTCGTAGCGACATACTCTACTTTGCCGATCAGGCGCACGTCCCGTACGGAGACCGCAGCACGAGCGAGCTCCGCGAACTCGTGCGTACGAACGTCGCGTGGTTGAACGAATCACACTGCGAGGCGATCGTTATGGCGTGCAACACGAGCTGTGCGATCGCGAGCCGTTACGGCTGGCCTGCGTCGCGCGCTCCAATCTTCGATCTCATCGAAGCTGCGGCAGCGGCGGTTGTTCGCGGCGGCTTTCGCTCGGTTGCGGTGGCGGCGACGACGGCGACCGTGCGCTCTCAAGCGTATGCGCGCGCGATCCACGCCCGTACGAGCGGCCTACGCGTGTGCGAGATTGCGGCGCCGGCGCTCGTTCCGCTCGTCGAGTCGGATTCGGCGACGCAATCCGAGATCGAAGCCGCCGTGCGCGACGTCTGCGAACAGGTTCCCCACGATGCCGACGCGCTCGTCTACGGCTGCACGCATTATCCACTCCTCGATGCC
>DAHUYK010000060.1 GCA_027315245.1 Vulcanimicrobiota bacterium
GAGGTTCGCCCGCAGATCGATCTCGGCGAATATAAAGGTGTTGCCGTCACGGTTCCGCCGATGAATGTCTCGGATGCCGACGTCGAGCGGTCGCTCCTGTCGCTGGCGCGCGAAAGGGCGACGCTCGTGCCGGTGGAGCGCCCCGCGCAGCTCGGCGACGCCGTCACGATCGACTACGAAGGCCGTATCGACGGCGAAATCTTCGAAGGCGGCAGCTCCCAGCGGCAAGAGGCCGAGCTCGACGAAGAGCGCTTTATTCCCGGTTTCGCGGCCGGTATCGCCGGCATGCAGACGGGCGAGACGAAGACGATTAGCGCCACATTCCCATTGGAGTACGCAAAGACCGAGTTCGCCGGCAAGACGGCGGCATTCAGCGTGACGCTGCACGAGGTGAAAGAGATAGACGTTCCTGCGATCGACGACGCGTTCGCTGCAAGCGTCTCCGAGGCGCAGACGCTCGAAGACTTACGAGCGGACGTGCGCAGGAGGCTCGAAGCGATCGCGGATGGGCGCCGCCGCAGGTTCGTCGGCAACGCCGTGATGGAGCAACTCCTCACCCGTATCGACATACCGGCACCTCCGGGCCTCGTCGAGCGTGAGGTCGATTCGATGGTGAGCGACATCGAGCGGCGCGCAACGCGCTCCGGAGGTACTTTTGAAGAGTATCTCGGGGAAGCAGCGTTGACGCGCGAGGAGTTGCGGGAACGCTGCCGCAAGGACGCTCTCACCCAGGTCAAGGGCACGCTCGTGCTGGAGGCAATCGCAAAATCCGAGGCGCTCGAGGCCACGCCGGCCGAAGTGCGAGATGAGATCGCGGCAGTCGCCCGCAGCTACGGGCAGCCGATCGAACGTATGCAGAACGCTCTCGGCCGGGATCCCGGCCCTCTGAAAGAAGGGATCGTGAGAGGCAAAGCCATGGATTTCCTCATCCAGCATGCAAAAGTGACGGAAGCGGGCGAGGAAGAGTCAACGGCGGTTTAAGATTCTGTGTAGGGAACGCATGCGGGAGCGCCTCCCTTGCCGATAGAGTTTTTGGGGAGTATTGCACGGTATGGGTCACCTGGTTCCAATGGTCGTCGAACAGACCGCGCGCGGAGAGCGCGCATACGATATCTATTCGCGTCTGCTCAAAGATCGAATCGTTTTCGTCGGCGGCGTACTCGACGACCACCTTTCGAGCCTCGTCATCGCGCAGATGCTGTTCCTGGAGAAGGAAGACCCCGACAAAGACATCGACATGTACATTAACTCACCTGGCGGCAGCGTTACGGCGGGCCTGGCCATCTTCGACGCGATGCGCTTTATCAAGCCCGACGTCGCGACGATCTGCATGGGAATGGCAGCCTCGATGGGCTCGGTACTGCTCACAGGTGGAGCGAAGGGTAAGCGCTACGCGCTTCCGCACTCAAAAATTCTCATCCACCAGCCCTGGGTCTCACAGATCGGCGGGCAAGCAACCGATGTCGAAATCGCCGCCCGCGACCTCGTCGCCACACGCCAGACGATTGCGAAGATCTACGAGGCGACCACGGGCAAGGCAATCGAACAGATACTCCGGGACATCGACCGCGACTACTACATGGCCGCCGATGAGGCGAAGACCTACGGGATAATCGACAATATCATCGAAAGCCGTGGAGCGATGCCCACGCCGGCCTAGCCGGCGTGCCTCAGGAGAGCTGATGTTTCGTTTCGGTGAGGACAAGGGTCAACTGAAGTGCAGCTTCTGCGGCAAATCGCAGGAGCAAGTGCGCAAATTGATCGCGGGTCCGGGCGTCTATATCTGCGACGAGTGCATCGAGCTCTGCAACGAAATCATCGAGGAAGAGCTCTACAAGAACGCCGACGAGAACCTGCGGCTTCGGAACATCCCGAAGCCAAAAGAGATCAACCACATTCTCAATCAGTACGTCATAGGCCAGGACCGCGCGAAGAAGTCGCTTGCCGTCGCGGTCTACAATCACTACAAGCGCATCAACGCCGGCTCCGCCGCCGACGACGTCGAACTGCAGAAGTCGAACATCTTGCTCGTCGGCCCGACGGGATCCGGCAAGACGTACCTCGCGCAGACGCTCGCGAAGATTCTCGACGTACCGCTCGCGATGGCCGATGCGACCTCGCTCACGGAGGCGGGGTACGTTGGCGAAGACGTCGAGAACATTCTGCTCAAACTCATTCAAGCCGCGGACTACGACGTCAAACGCGCCGAGAAGGGGATCGTCTACATCGACGAGATCGACAAGATCGCGCGCAAGAGCGAAAACCCGTCGATCACGCGCGACGTCTCCGGCGAGGGCGTCCAGCAGGCGCTGCTCAAAATACTCGAGGGCACGACGGCGAACGTGCCGCCGCAGGGCGGCCGCAAACATCCGCACCAAGAGTTTATTCAAATCGACACGACGAACGTGCTCTTCATCTGCGGCGGAGCCTTTGACGGCCTCGACCGCATCATCGAATCGCGCGTCGCGGCGAACAACATGGGGTTCCGGGCCCGCCAAGAGGGTAAGCGCGAAAGCCGCATCGGCAAGCTGCTCGCCGCGCTCATGCCGGAAGACCTCCTGCGTTACGGCTTGATTCCGGAGTTCATCGGCCGCCTCCCCATCGTCGTGACGCTCGACGCACTCGACGACCTCGCGCTGCGCCGTATCCTCACCGAGCCTCGCAACGCTCTAGTCCGCCAGTTCCAAAAGATCATGAACATGGATGGCGTCGATCTGCAGTTCACAAAGGACGCGCTCGTTTCGATCGCTGCCAAGGCGCAGAGCCGTAAGACGGGGGCGCGCGGGCTGCGCTCGATTCTCGAAGAGGTCATGCTCGACGTCATGTACGATCTTCCATCCCTCGCGGGCGTGAAGAAGTGCATCGTGAATAAGGACGTCATCGAGAAGAAAGAGCAGCCGACGCTCGTGTACCAAGAGCCAAAGAAAGAGCCAGCCTAGGAGCCTGTAGGGTTATGGCACATTTCCGTCTTTGGGCCGCCCTTTATCCGAATACTTCGTTGCTCATCGGTCATGAAGCTACGGCTTCACTCCCTCTTCGTGCCTCGTCTCCGAATAAAATGCGGCACCAAATCCGAAAAAGGCCATAACCCTACAGGCTCCTAGGACTTGCGAGGGGCGTCTTTGCCCCGTGCTGAAACGTAGCTCGTCGATGCCGGCCGCGAGGCGACTCCCCACTACCCCGTACGATCCCAAAGCCGTCGAAGCGCGGCTTTACGCGCATTGGGAACGGAGCGGCTACTTCCACGAGGAGCCCGATCCAGCGCGACCGCCGTTCATCATCTGCATGCCGCCGCCGAACGTCACGGGACGGGCGCATCTGGGGCACGGATCGACGTATGCGCCCATGGACGTGCTCGTGCGTTATCATCGCATGCTGGGCGATAACGCCGACTGGCTACCGGGCACGGACCACGCCGCCATCGCGACCGAGGCAAAGCTCGTCCAAGAACTCAAGCGCGAAGGCACGACGCGCGACGCGTTGGGCAGAGAACGCTTTGTCGGACGAGCCTGGGAATGGTCGCGCGCATATGGTGGCGAGATCAACGAAGCGTTTCGCGCACTCGGATTTGGAGCCGATTGGAAGCGGGCGAGGTTCACGATGGACGAAGGGCTCTCCGCCGCGGTCCGCCGCGTCTTCGTGCGCCTCTATCGCGACGGACTCATCTATCGCGCGAAGCGGCTCGTCAACTGGGATCCCGTGGCGAAGACGACCATTTCGGATGCTGAGGTCGAGCACGAAGAGCGCGAGGCGGCATTGTATTACGTGCGTTATCCTCTCGCCGGCGGCTCGGTGCCGCTCGCCGGAGACGCCGGAATCGTCGTCGCGACGACGCGGCCGGAGACGATGCTGGCCGACGTTGCTGTCGCTGTGCATCCCGACGACGAACGGTATCGCGCTTTGGTGGGCAGACGCGTACGCGTTCCACCGCTGCTCGAGCGCGAGATCCCGGTCATCGCCGACGGCGCGGTCGATCCGTCCTTCGGAACGGGAGCCGTGAAAGTGACTCCGGCACACGATGCGGCCGACTTCGAGATCGGCGAGCGGCACGGCCTAGCGATGCCGTCGATCATGGCGCTCGACGCGACGATCACTGGCAGCGAGATAGACGCCGGAAAGTACGAGGGTTTAGACCGGTTCTCTGCGCGCGCCGAGATCGTCGAGGATCTGCAAGCTGCGGGGCTTCTGGAGAGAGTGGAGTCTCATCGGCACGCGATCGCGCTCTCCGAGCGAACGGGCGCAGTGATCGAACCACTGCTTTTGGAGCAATGGTTCGTGAACATGACGTCGCTCGCGAAGCCCGCGCTCGATGCGTATCGGAGCGGCAGGGTGCGCTTCGTTCCCGAGCGCTACGGCCGGACCTACGAGCAGTGGCTGAGCAATATTCGCGATTGGAACGTCTCCCGGCAGGTTTGGTGGGGCCATCAACTGCCGGTTTGGTACACGCCTGCAGGCGATCCAGTCGTGGCGGAGTCGGAAGAAGAGGCGCGACACGAGGCAGGGGCACGGCACGGGACGCGCGAGCTGACGCGCGATCCCGACACGCTCGACACGTGGTTTTCAAGTGCATTGTGGCCCTTCTCGATTCTCGGCTGGCCGGAGCAGACGCCCGAACTGCAGTGCTGGTACCCCTCGCAGACGCTCGTCACCGGCGGTGAGATCATCTTCCTCTGGGTGGCGCGCATGGCGATGCTCGGCATCTACGTCATGGGAGGCAAGCCGTTTACGGACGTGTTCATCGCACCCCTCGTCTTTGACGCGCAAGGACGCAAGATGTCGAAATCGCTCGGCAATGCGATCGACCCCATGGACCTGTCGGAGCGATACGGAGCCGATGCGTTTCGCATGGGGATGCTGCGCCAGCTGCGGCTCGAGGCGCAGGAAGTGCGCTTCCAAGAGTCGCGGTGCGAAGAGGCGCGGAACTTCAACAACAAGATTTGGAACGCACTGCGCTACGTGCTGCAGCTGCCCGAAGAGCCGTCACCGCCAGCGGCGCTGCCCCCGCGCAATGCACTGACGCTGGCTGATCGCTGGATCCTCACGCTGCTGCACGACGCCATCGTCGAAGTAACGCGGCTGCTCGATGCCTACGACTTCGGAAACGCCGTCGAGCGCCTCTGGCACTTCATCTGGTACGAGTTCTGCGACTGGTTCGTTGAAACAACGAAAATGGAAGGCTCGCGCGAGACGCGCGTAGCGGTGCTCTCATTCGTGCTGAACAACGCGATGCGTCTGCTCCACCCCTTCGAGCCGTTCATCAGCGAGGAGACGTGGCTTTCGTTGCCGCACGACGGCGACACCATCGTGACCGCGGCGTGGCCCGACCCCCTCGAGGTCCCGGTCGACCGCGAGGCAGCAGCACGGTTCGCCCTGGTGAGGAGCTGCATCGTACGTCTGCGCGACGAACGTGCGGCGGCCGGAGTGAAGCCTGGGCGAGCGCGAGCACGTTCCCCGCAGGGCTTGCGTCGCTACGCGCAGGAGCGCGACCTCATCGGTCACCTCGCGGCGGTCGACTTGGGCGAAACGCCGTCGTCTCCCGAGGAAGGGAGCTTGACGGATATGCTCTTCGACGTGCACGTGCTGGTGCCGGTGGAGCACCTTACGACCCGTTATCGTAAGGAATGTGAGCGGTTGCGAGCCGAAGTGGAGCGCGGTCAGAAGAAGCTGGCAAATGAGGAGTTCGTACGAAATGCAAAGCCGGACGTCGTGGAAAAGGAACGAGAAAAGTTGGAACGATATCGCAGCGAGTTGGAGCGAGTCGAGCAAGCCATGTCGGACATAGCGTCGTGAACGTCGCGCAAGCGCGCAGGGTGGTCGCCGGCGCAAGCGAGATCGAACGCACCATTGCGCGGCTCGCACAACAGATCGTTGAGCCTGAGGAGGCGCAGGGAGGGCTCGTGCTTCTCGGCGTGCGCCGCGGCGGCGAAACATTCGCCGGGCGTCT
>DAHUYK010000082.1 GCA_027315245.1 Vulcanimicrobiota bacterium
GCCCTCCGAGGGCGCTACGAGCGATGGACGCACGACGTACCGTACCTGGGGGCAGTTGAGCGCTGGGAAAACTGGATATGCGCACGCAGCGACGACCGCGACGTCGTTGGGGAAGCACAAGCGACGTATGCGGGCACGAACGTCTACGTCGCGTACGGCGTCTTTCCGCCCTTTCGCGGGCGCGGATATGCGCGCGAAGCCACGGCGGCGATGATCGATCACGCGCAGCACGTGCACGGCGCCCAGCATGCCGTCGCCGAGATCGCTGCGGCGAACGTTGCATCCGAGCATGTGGCGCGGTCGCTCGGTTTCGATTGGGTGGCGACGCGCGAACGCGACGACGGCATCGGATATGCGGGGCCGACGCACGTCTATCGCCTCAGACTGCTAAGGGGAGAGCCTCCCTAGCACTAGCGCCGCGCCGCGACGTTCGTTGGCGCAGGGGCGGCGAAGTCGAGCGCCTCGAGGTAACGCTCGGCGTCCATCGCGGCCCTGCATCCCGAGCCTGCGGCGGTGATCGCTTGGCGATAGCGATGGTCGAACACGTCACCTGCGACGAAGACGCCTTCGGCGCTCGTCGTCGTTCCATCCGGCGACCGGATGTAGCCCAACTCGTCGAGGTCGAGGCGGCCGCGGAAGATTGCCGTGTTCGGCGTGTGGCCAACTGCGACGAAAAGCGCATCGCAGTCGAAATCGTAAAGGCTTTCGTCGAGAACGTTTCGCAAGCGAAGGCCGGTGACATGCTCATTGCCTAAAACGCGCTCGACGACGGTGTTCCAGATGAAGTCGATCACCGGGTTCGCCATCGCGCGCTCAGCCATGATCTTGCTCGCACGCAGCGAGTCGCGCCGGTGCACGACGGTGACACGCCGGCCGAACCGCGTGAGAAAGAGCGCCTCCTCCATCGCCGAATCGCCGCCGCCCGCGACGACGATGTGCTTCTCTTTGAAAAACGCGCCGTCGCACGTTGCGCACGTAGATACGCCCCGGCCGCGCAAGAGCTCTTCTCCCGGCACACCGAGCCAGCGCGCGCTCGCACCGGTCGCGACGATGGCCGTTTGCGTTTCGTATGCCGCATCGTCCGTACGTACGACGAGCGGCCGGCCGGCAAAGTCCACGCTCGTCGCGTCGACGTCGAATATCCGCGCGCCGAAGCGCTCCGCCTGCTCGCGAAAGGTTGCCATGAGGTCGGGGCCGAGAATCCCGGCGGGGAATCCAGGAAAGTTTTCGACCTCGGTCGTGAGCATGAGCTGGCCGCCGTACAGGCCGCCGGCGAGGACGAGCGGACGCAGATTCGCGCGCGCGGCGTAGATCGCTGCCGTCAGCCCGGCCGGACCGGAACCAATGATGATGACGCGCTCCTTCTCCATGCTCACCGTGGTTTCGACCGTGGCGGTGGCCGCTCCGGTTGCGCCGAATGAGCGGGAGATGCCCCAGCCGCTTGAAGACGAGTTCGCCGACGTTCTGCGCAAGGCGATGCGGGGCATCGCCGCTGACGCGAAGGGGCTCGCGCTCACGTCGGGCGTCGAACCGCAGGCCATTTCGGCGTGGCTCGCAGGGAACGGCCAGCCGACGTGGGAGCAGGCGCGCGCACTCGCGCTACCGCTGCGTCTCGACCCCGGCCGGCTCGCCGATGCGGCAGCGAAGCGCTGGTATCCCCCGGCAATAGAGGCGCCCGAAGTCCGGCACCATCCCCAGGCGCCTCATCCGAGCAATGGCTACGTCTTCTTTCTCGAAGGCTCGCGTCGCGCCGCCCTCGTCGATCCCGCCGGCGTCCCCGAGAATCTCTTGAAGATTCTTCGCGACGGCAGTTACCATCTCGAGCATATTCTCGTCACACACAAACACGCAGATCATTGCGACGCCACGAGTGACGTCGCAGCCGCCTTCCCGGACGCGCGGATCGTCATGCATGCTCTCGACGTGCACGCGATCGGCGCCCTCGCATCGCGCGCCACGCTCGTGCGCGACGGCGACGATCTTCCCTTTGGCGAGGACGCGCGGATTCGCATGCTGCACACACCCGGTCATACCGACGGTTCCTCGTCGTATCTCTTCAAATCGACGGTCTTCACGGGCGACACGCTCTTCGCGGGCAGCATCGGCGGCGCGTTCGGCGACGCTTCGACATACGAGGACATCCTCAACTCCGTCCGCACGCGGCTCTTTACTCTTCCCGAAGAAACCGTCGTGATGCCGGGACACGGGCCGCCGTCGACGATTGCGCAGGAGAAACGCCACAACCCGTTCTTCCGTTGAGCGCCTTGTCATCTGAGCGCCTTGTCATCCCGAGCGTAGTGAGCGAAGCCTTTGTCATCCCGAGCGTAGTGAGCGAAGCCTTTGTCATCCCGAGCGTAGT
>DAHUYK010000087.1 GCA_027315245.1 Vulcanimicrobiota bacterium
TGGCACATTTCCGTCTTTGGGCCGCCTTTTATCCGAATACTTCGTTGCTCATCGGTCATGAAGCTACGGCTTCACTCCCTCTTCGCGCCTCGCCTCCGAACAAAATGCGGCACCAAGTCCGAAAACGGCCATAACCCTACAAGCTCCTAGAGCAGCGAGATCGTCTGCGCTTGTTTGGGATGCTCGGCGATCGCGCCGACGAGCGCGGCCGCGAGCGCATCGCAGATTGGATCGTCGATCTCCTCGACACGCCCCGCGTCGGCGAGTTCTGCCTTACGAGCATCGATCGGAATGCGGGCGAGCAATGGAGCCTGCGCGCGTTCTGCAACGGCGTCGGCGTACGAGGGGCCGAAGAGTTCGTAGCGCGTGCCCGTGTCGGGAGCGACGAAGTACGACATGTTCTCGACGACGCCGAGGACCGGGCGCTTCATCTGGTGCACGAGGTTTGCGGCTTTTCGCACGATCATCGTCGCAAGCGATTGCGGCATCGTGACGAGCACGACACCGTCGACGTTCAGCGATTGAAGCACGGTCAGCGGTGCGTCCGAGGTTCCTGGGGGAAGGTCGACGAGCAGTATGTCGAGATCGCTCCATGTCGCCTGTTCGTAGAACTGACGGATGACACCGGAGAGAATCGGGCCGCGCCAGATCATCGCCGTGTCCTCTTGCTCGGTCAGAAGATTGGCGCTGACGATCTCGATGGCGCTGCGCGACAGGGCGGGCGTCATGAGCGGTTGAGGCTGTCCCTGCGCGTTCGTGCGATGGGGATCCGCTTCGATCCGCATGGCAGTGTGCAAGCCGAACATTTTCGGGATCGACGGTCCCGTGATGTCGGCGTCGAGTATCCCCACCTGAAGATGCCTGCGTCGCAGGCCGAGCGCGATCATCGCCGTGACGAGCGACTTCCCGACGCCGCCTTTGCCGGACATCACCGCAACGACGTGCGCGATCTTCGCACGCCCGGTGAACGCGCCGGGCGCACGCCGCTGCGGCATGCGATCGGCCTCGGCGATGGCTGGAACGCGGCCGGTGCTCATCGCCACCATTAATGCCGCAAGGATCGGCTCGACCCGCAATCCGTGGGCGCGCGCACCCTGCTCGATCGTTTCGTAGCCGCTCACGCCGCAGCCGGGGCAGCCCAGGCCGAACGCACGCAGCACTTCGCCGGCGACGGGGGTCGTAGCGACGAGTTCCTTGATGTTGGTCTGCGGCGTGATCTCGACATCTTGCGTGGACATGTCAACGAGATTCTGACACTCACAGGCGCGCACCCGTATACGACCGAAATCGCACGCCCATGCGCACCCTCACCGGCGTGGACTCCGCTTGCTCCGTGCTTGCTGGAGGCTGTGACTCGCCGGTCCGGTCGGGAGACTCGATCGGGGTTCCGATGTTCGTCCAGACGCGCGCCGAAGGCGCCTATGCGTTCGACGAAAGCGGCAAGCGTTTCGTCGATTATGTCATGGCGTACGGCCCGCTGCTCTTCGGCCACACGCATCCGGCCCTCGTTCGCGGGCTAGACGCAGTTGCGGCGGATGGCCTTGTGTGGGGATCGACGCATCGGCACGAGGTGCGCCTCGCAGAGCGGATCCGCTCGCACCTGCCTTCCATGGAACGCATTCGGTTCACGACAACCGGCAGCGAGGCGGTCATGAGCGCGGTGCGCTCGGCGCGCGCGTTCACCGGTCGCGATCTCGTGCTCAAGTTCGCCGGTAACTATCATGGGCACTTTGACGTGGCGCTGCTCGACGCGGGCGCATCGGCACGAACGGACGGGGGAAGCGGCAGCGGCATTCCCGAGAGCGTCAAACGTGACGTCGCGGTCGCCCGCTACAACGATCTCGATTCCGTCGATGCGCTGCTTCGCGGACGGGAGGCGCGTCTCGCTGCGATTCTCGTGGAGCCGGTCTGTGGGAACATGGGCTGGGTGGCACCCGTTCCCGGATTTCTCGAGGGATTGCGCGAGCGGTGCGATCACGTCGGTGCGGTGCTCGTCTTCGACGAAGTGATCACCTGGCTGCGCTTGGGCCTGCACGGAGCGCAAGGGCGCATCGGCGTTATGCCAGACCTGACGACGCTGGGCAAAGTCATGGGCGGCGGATTTCCCATTGCGGCCTTCGGCGGGCGCGCCGCGATCATGGCGCAGCTCGCGCCGGACGGAGGCGTCTTCACCGGTGGAACGCACGCAGGCAACCCGTTCTGCGTCGCCATGGCACACCGCGTGCTCGACGTGCTCGAGGCGCATCCCGAATACTACGCGCAGATGGAGGCTCTCGCGCGCCGGCTAGCAGACGGATTGCGGGCGATCCTTCGCAAGCGCGGATTGCCGTACGCGGTCGTGCAGGACGCGTCGGTCGTGGACTTCAAGTTTCGCTCGGGACCGCCGAATCGCAACTACGACGACGCCTGCAACGCCGATCGCACCGCCTACGCCGCCTACTACAACGCGATGCTCGAACGCGGCATCCTCTTGCCGCCATCGGTGAACGAAGTCATGTTCCTTTCGACGGCGCACACCACCGAAGACGTCGACGAGACGTTAACGGCAGCGGAAGCATCGCTGGAGCTCTAGGAGCCTGTAGGGTTATGGCACATTTCCGTCTTTGGGCCGCCTTTTATCCGAATACTTCGTTGCTCATCGGTCATGAAGCTACGGCTTCACTCCCTCTTCGCGCCTCGCCTCCGAACAAAATGCGGCACCAAGTCCGA
>DAHUYK010000097.1 GCA_027315245.1 Vulcanimicrobiota bacterium
AACCTGCGCCTGCGCGACTGGTTGGTGTCGCGCCAGCGCTACTGGGGAACGCCGATTCCCGTCGTATACTGCGATGGCTGCGGCACCGTGCTCGTTCCCGACGAGCAACTGCCGGTGCTGCTTCCACCGGACGCGCCGATCACCGGTGAAGGCTCACCGCTCGCGCGCATGCCGGAGTTCGTCGAAACCACGTGCCCGCGATGCGGCGGCGCAGCGCGGCGCGAGACCGACACGATGGACACGTTCTTTGAGTCCTCCTGGTACTATCTGCGCTACTTGTCGCCCCACGACGCGCAGGCGCCGTGGGGCAGCGCCGAGGCCGATGCCTGGATGAACGTCGATCAGTACATCGGGGGCGCCGAGCATGCGACGCTGCACTTGCTCTACGCGCGCTTCTTCTATAAGTTCTTTCACGACCGAGGTTGGGTGCATGGACGTAACGAGCCGTTCGAGCGCCTCTTTCATCAGGGGTTCGTACTGCACGACGGCGAGAAGATGTCGAAGTCGCGCGGCAACGTCGTCGGCATCGATCACACCGCGGAGCGTTACGGCGTCGACGCAATGCGCCTCTTTCTGCTCTACGCGACCCCGCCCGAGGACACGAGCGACTGGACGGATGAGGGCATCACCGGGCGCGTGCGCTTTCTCAACCGCTTATGGCGCCTCTGTCATCCGCAGCGTAGCGCCGAAGGCGCGCAATCGAGGGACGCAGTGCAGAACCCCGCCGAGAAGGAAGTCGTGCGGGCCGTGCACGTGGTGGCGAAATCGGCACGCGACGAGACGATCTCCCGGCGCTTTCACTTCAACACGACGATCGCCAAGCTCGACGAGTTGCTCAACGCGATGACGGCGCTCGAGCACGATACACCGCGGTCTCCTGCGCTCACCTACGCTATTGAAACCTTGCCCCTGCTGCTCGCTCCTTTCGCGCCGCACATCGCCGAGGAGCTATGGCACGAGCAGGGACACACGGGCTCCGTTCACGCGCAGGCGTATCCCATCGCCGATGAATCGCTTATTGCGCGCGACGAGATCACGCTCGTCGTACAGGTGAACGGAAAGGTCCGGGCGCGGGTGACTGCGCCGGCGGGCTTGGCTGAGTCCGACGCACTCGCGCTTGCACTCGCAGAAGCGAACGTGCAGGCGCACCTCGAGGGCGCCCGGCCGCGTAAACACTTCTACGTTCAGGACAAACTGCTTAACCTCGTAAAGTGATCGCCGCCTCAGACGGCGATGCGCTTCTTGAAGTACTCGTACGTCTCCGTCATGCCCTCGCGCAGTGACACCTGCGGACGCCAGCCGAGCACCGTATGCGCGAGGGCCGAGTCGAACTGTGCGTCGCGCGCATCGCCTGCACGCCGCTCGGCACGCGTGACCGGCGCCCGAAAGCCGCTGATCGCGACGAGCATCGCGTAGATGTCGTTGACGCTCGTCTTGATGCCAGTGCCGATAACGAAGCACTCGCCGGAGCCGCGTGAGAGCGCGTCGACGTTGCATCGCGCCACGTCCTTCACATAGACGTAGTCGCGGGTCTGCTCTCCATCCCAGTCGATGCGCACGCCTTCGCGCTTGAGAAACTTGCCGATGAAGATCGAGATGACGCCCGCTTCGCCGTTAGGGTCCTGGCGCGGCCCATAAACGTTTCCGTACCGCAGCGATGTGAAATCGAGCCCACGGTCTTCCTTGAAGAAGCGCAAGTAATGCTCGGCGACCATCTTCGTAATGCCGTACGGCGACGACGGGCGCTGGGGCGTCGCCTCGGTGATGGGAAAGCGTTCCGGCGTCCCGAAGCTCGCGCCGCTTCCGGCAAAGATGACCTTGCGCGCGCCGACTTTGACCGTGTTCTCGAGAACGTTGAGCAGGCCGACGACGTTGACCTCGGCATCGAGGCCCGGATCGCGCGCCGAGATCGCGACGGAGTGCTGCGCCGCGTGATGACTCACAACCTCGGGGCGGAACTCCGCGAAAACCCGGCCAATGTTCTTGTCGCGGATGTCGATCGGCACGAACGTCACACGATCCGGCACGTTCGCTCGGCGCCCGCCTCCGTGCGCCCACAGGGAATCGATGACGAGCACGTCATGCCCTTGCGCGAGGTACGCATCGACGATGTGCGAGCCGATGAACCCGGCCCCTCCCGTGACGATGATTCGCATGCTCCTCCTCTTGTCGCCTAGCGCGTCCGTCGTGAACGATTTTCATGACGCCGATCCTCGAAATCGGGATCGCGGCAGTGCTCGGAACCCTGTCGGTGGCGCCGCTCTCACTCGAAGGGAGGCTACTCGACGCAGCCGGCATCGCCGCTCTTTTTGCGTGGACTTACCGTACGCGCCGGCCCCCAGCAGGTCATGCGGCGCTGCTCCTCTGTCTCATTCTTTTCGCCGTAAGCGGCGCAAGCGCCCGCGAGCGGGTGCCTCAGATCGCCGAGCACCGGACGGCTCGGTACACCGCCATCGTGCTCTCGACGGTGCACGAGGAAACCTCGTTCAGCAGCTTCCTGGCAACAATCGACGGCCGAACGGTGCTCGTCCATGCGCGCGGCGACGCTCCCGCGCCTGGGACGCGCGTGGTGCTACGCGGGAGGCTCGGCCCGTTCGACGGACCACGCAATCCCGGTGATCCCGACGAGGCAGCACTGGAGCGGGAGCGGGGTGTCGACGCTCAGATGCAAAGCGCGCAAGTTCTCGCGACGCTCGCACCCGTTCCGTGCAGCATCGCCTGCGCGATGGCGCGCGCACACGCATGGGCGCTCGCACAGCTGCGCACGCGCTTCACCGAGCCTGCTGCATCGGTCGTGGCCGGCGAGTTGTGGGGCGAACGCGCCGACCTTCCGCCGGATCTGCACGCCGAGTTTCAAGAGACGGGAACCGTACATGTGCTCGTCACGGCGGGCCTCCATCTGGGCGTTGTCGCTGCAGTGCTGCTGGCACTGTTATCGGAACTGGCTCTCCCGCGCGTTCTGACGTGCGCGCTTACCATCGCGGCGGTGTGGTTCTTCGTGCTCTGGAGCGGCGCGCAGCTGCCGGCAACGCGCGCGGCTTGCATGGTGACGGCGGCGCTTGCCGCACGCGCGTGCGGTCGTGCTTCATTCTCTTGGAACGCGCTCGCCCTTGCAGTCATCGCAATTGCAGCGGCGCGACCGCTGAGCGTTGCGACGCCGTCGTTCGCTCTTTCGTTCAGTTGCGTCGCCGCGATCTTCGCATGCGTTCCCTTTTTGGAGCGTGCGCTCGACGAGCACGCCGCACTCTACCCGGTCCTTCGCGAAGCCGTCGTCTTGAGCATCGCAACGCAGTTGGGCACATGGCCGCTCACCGCAGCCGTCTTCTTACAGTTCGCTCCGTATGCCGTGCTCGCGAACCTCGGTGTCGTTCCATGTGTTGGGCTTTCGATCGTCCTCGGAGCACTCTCGCTCGTCCTCGCGCCGTTGCCGACACTCGCGCAAGCTGCCGCGAATCTCGACGGCTGGGTCGTGGAATGGATGCTCTCGGTCGTGAGAACGATTGCGGCGCTGCCGGGAAGCACCGTGGCGATGACGCCGCCGTCGCCTGCGTGCATTGCGGCGTACGACGCGGCGCTGCTCTTCTGCGCCTGGTGCCTGCGGCGCGGCTGCGCTACCCCGGGAGTTGCCGCCCTCGCTGTGGCCGTTGCCCTCGTCATCTTCCCGCCGCGTGCAATCGATGTGCGCTTGCGCATCACCGCGATCGACGTCGGGCAAGCCGACGCGCTCGTCATCCAGACGCCCGGGGGGCACGCGTTGCTCGTCGATGCCGGCGGACGGCTCGAGCGGGGCCCGCAGACCGACGGTTCCGTCGCCGAACGCGTCGGCGAGATGACCGTCGTGCCGCTTCTTCTTCGTCACGGAATCCATGCGCTCGACGCCATCATTCTCTCGCATCCCCACGGCGACCATGCGGGCGGCGTAGCCCCAGTGCTGAGAAAGCTCCGCGTCGCGGAACTTGCCGACGGAGGGCAACGCTACGGCGGACACGCCTATCAAGACGCGCTCGCCACCGCACATGCACACGGCGTTCCCGTCGTCTATCCGCGCGCAGGCGACGTCTGGCGAACGCGCGACGGCGTCGTGCTGCACTTCATCGGGCCATCGCTTCCGTTCATCAGCGGCGGCACGAACGACATCAACGACAACTCCGTCGCCTTCACGCTGCGCTATCGGCATTTCTGCATGCTCTTCACCGGCGACGCCGGCACGACAGCAGAGCAACGCTTCTTACGTGAGCGCGTGAACCTGCGCTGCGCGATTCTCAAGGTCGGCCATCACGGTTCCGCCTACGGCACGACCCCGGAGTTTCTCGCCGCCGTACGTCCGCGTGATGCGATCATCTCGGTCGGAAGGCACAATCTGTTCGGCCACCCAGCGCCCTCAACGATCGCACGCCTCGAACAGCTCGGAGCACGCGTCCACCGAACCGACGAAGACGGGGCCGTTTCCCTGACAAGTGATGGCAACACGTACGATATTACGCCAATGCTCCCCGTTGGGACGCCGCTAAGATCATCATTCCGATCACGAAGGCTGAGCCCCGATCACTGAGGCTGGGCCGCCGCCCTTACCCCGGCTAACGTGAGCGCCTTTCGCCGCGTCAGAAACACGATGGCAGCAAGCGGTAGCGACATCTGCAAGATCCACGAGCTAAAGAAGGCGGGTTTTAGCAGCGTCGCGGGAGGAGCGAAGAACGCAATCGGGACCAACGCACTTGCGCCGTTCAGCCAGTTTAGCTGGAAGCGCGCTAAGCCGATGAATATCCCGATCATCCAGAGCCACTTGAATCGTAGGTACGGTGTTAGTGCACACGTGAACGCAGCAAACCACGTAATGAGCGCAATCACAAGCGCGAGTGCAAGAGCGGCATACTGGAGCGGAGGCTTTCCTCGAAGCCTTAACCCATATATCTGTTCGGGCGGCGCGGGGAACTGCTGGACCCGAAACCCCTCGAGTTTCATTCCACTTCGGTGCTTGCTAAGCGTAATCGCAAGCTCTGCCCACGCATGCGAATTGCGCACCTCATAGGTGAGCATCACGTACGATCTGCCAGCCAATTCCCAACTTTCGTTAACGAGATTGACGGCTGTTCCGGGACCTGTCGGAAGTAGGGAAATCAATTTACGAATCGCCCCTAACGACTTAGCGTTGATAACGGCGCTATCTGACGATGCAAGAATCCGGCGAGTATTGCCTGACCGGAGCAATCGCACGTACATGAGGCCAATCCGTGCTTCGCGCGGTGACATTCGATTCAGCAAGGCAGCAACGGCTGTTCGATTGTCAAACGGAACGTACGTCAAAACATATAAGGCGAGGAGCAGCAGTACGACGAGTGCCCATGGCCAAGTACGTGGCTTCCGTAACTCCGCTCCCATCAGCTCACCTCGGTTCTCGATTCTGCGCGCGGGTTCAAAACTCTCTCGGCAGCATCCGATGGAGTGTCGTGGAAAAGCAGGGCATTCGCGAGCAGCGCGCAACCTCCATAACCGCATGAATCCTCGCGACCTTGCCGGCGATCCAGAGTCGCGGCGCATCATCGATATCCGCAAGCACCCTGATGATCGTCGAATTCCTGGCTCGATTCGTCTTGATCCAGCGCCGCTCGAGGACGGCACGAACGTGCCGTTCACGCGAGAGGACGAGATCGTGCTTTATTGCGGAAGCGGCAACTCGTGCGCTCGTGTTGCGAACATTTTGCGGGAGCGCGGCTACAACGCGACTGCTTTAGAGGGCGGCTACAAGGGATGGGTCGATGCCGGCCTTCCGACCGAACCCCTTAACAGGATCTCGACGGCACAATTGTCATGAGCCCTTCGCTTTCGCGCCGCGGCGGCGGAAGATAAGCGCGTCCAGCGAGAACGGCCCCGGCCCTCCGATGAGCAGGGCGATCATGACGACGAGATAGACGAGCGGCACTTCGAATGCGGCGCGTCCGCCGACGAAGTGACCGCCAGCGGGAAGGTGAAAGCGGAAGATCGCGACGACCATATCGATGGCGAGTAAGAAGGCCGCGACCGGTGTGAGGAATCCGACGATAATCGCCGCGCCGCCGCACAGCTCGACGAACGTCACGACCCATTGCAACCATGCAGGCGCGAACCCCATCGGTCCCATCCAACCGGCCGGGTCCGGAAGCTTCATCATACTATGAAAAATGAAGGCAAGCCCGACGATGGCGCGGATCAAGAACAGCGCAATACCGCCTCGCGTCACGGCGACGGGGACGGGGACGGAGAAAGCGAAGGCGCGGGCGACGGAACGTTCCCGGACTGCTGGATGATCCGCCCGTCCGCGGAATCCGTCGCCCAGAGCGGCAGCGACGACGTTTCGACGAGAGCCGTTCCTTGCGGCGTCCACATGTCGCGCTTGCCGGAAGCGATGACGAGCGTATGCGGCCCCTGCGCCGCGTCGATCGTCTGGCGCATGACGACGATCGTCACGCCGTTGCTCTGCGTCACCGAGTCGATCGAGGTCGTACAGCCGGTGAACTTCAGCCCGTGCGCGATCGCCTGTTTCACGGACGAGACGACCTGGTCGCGCGAATACGTCTGGCCGTTTTGATCCATGACGAACGTTGGGCTGAACGTATTCGTCAAGGCGGCCCAATCAGCGTGCATGATGTCGGCGCACTGCGCATCGTACGCCGCCTGCACGCGCGCGGTCGCGGGAGTAACCTGAGCGAGCAGCACTGCGGCAAGCAATCCAAATCCCATGCCACGGGTCTTGCACGGCGGTACGCCAACCTCCGCCCGCGAAGCAGCAGGCAATGCATCGCTTGAAGCTGACCCTGTGCGTCCAAGCCGCGATCGGTTGTGGCTTGCTTGCAGCATGCGCGCGCGCGCCTCAACCCAGCCCACCTCCGGTGAGAGTTCCGGCAGCGTCGGATTTCGGGGCTCTGCAATGGCGCTGGGTCGGCCCCGCGCAGATGGGCGGAAGGCTCGACGCAGTCGCCGGCGTCCCAGGCGATCCGCGGACGATCTATCTCGGCCACTCGTCGGGCGGTCTCTACAAGTCGACCGACGGCGGCCTTACCTTCACGTCGATCTTCTCGCAAGGGACGTCGATGTCGATCGGCGCGATCGCCGTCGCACCGTCGAATCCGAGCGTCGTCTACATCGGCACCGGCGAGGGCTTCCCGCGAAACACCGCCGAGCCCGGAGACGGCGTCTTCGTCTCGACGAACGCCGGCAAGACCTGGCGTCTTTCGGGTCTGCGAGCAAGCGCGCACATCGCGAAGATCGCCGTTGACCCGCGCAATCCGAACGTCGCTCTCGTCGCAGCGCTCGGCCCCGAGTTCAGAGCCGGCGGCGAGCGCGGCATCTATCGAACGGCGGACGGAGGGAAGCACTGGCAGCGCGTGCTCTCCGTCAATCCGACAACAGGCGGCAGCGACGTCGTCTTCAATCCAAAGGATCCGCGCATCGTTTACGCGGGAACCTTTGATTTTCTGCGCCAGCCGTGGCATTTTCGCGGCGGCGGCCCGGGCAGCGGGCTCTACGAATCGCATGACGGCGGACATACGTGGCGCCCGCTCACGGACGCGTCGCTGCACGACGGACTCCCCGCAGGCGTCATCAATCGCGTCGGCGTCGCACTCTGCTACGATCATCCAAACGTCGTCTACGCGCTCGTTCCGACGAAGCGAGGATTGCTCTACCGCTCGAACGACGGCGGCACGCATTGGACGGCGGTGAACGGCAATGCGGAACTCGACTTCAGACCGTTCTACTTTTCGCAGATTCGCGTCGACCCGCGCAATCCTCAGCGCATCTACGTTATCACCGGCGAGAACCAAGTTTCGAGCAACGGCGGCAAGACGTTCTCCCACTTCGGCGGCGGCGGCGACAACCACGATCTCTGGATCGACCCGACGAATCCGCAGCGCATGCTCGCGGGAAGCGACATGGGCTTCGAGATATCCGTCGACGGAGGCGCGACGTGGGACGACGACAACGTCGTCCCTTTCAATCAAGTCTATCGCGTGGGATACGATCTCGCGATTCCATATCACATCATGGGCGGCATGCAAGATCATGAAGTGTGGTGGGGGCCGAGCACGCTGTGGAACGACGGCGATTACGGGGGCGTCCCGGGCGGCGACTGGCGGAACATCTCGGATTGGGGCGACGGTCAGTACGCGATGGCGGATCCGCGCAACCCCGACATCGTCTACGAGGACACACACTTCGGTGATCTCGTCCGCCGCAACTTGCGCACCGGCGAGGCGCGCTTCATCTCACCGCAGCCGATGATCACCTTCGGCACCGGGGCGTCCACGTACCGGTATCGTTTCAACTGGAGCGCGCCGTTGCTCGTCTCACCGCACGACCCGAACGTCGTGTATCTCGGCGGAAACGTGTTCTTCAAGACGATCGACGGCGGCGCGAGTTGGACCGCGATCAGCCCCGACCTCACGCAGCCCTGCAAACCGGCATGGCTCGCGCCGAGCGGAGGGCCGATCTCGCGCGACGACACGAACGCGGAAACCTACTGTACGATCTACGCGATCTCCGAGGACGCCGGAAGCGCGGCGACGCTCTGGGCGGGAACCGACGACGGCAACCTATGGATCACCCGCGACGGCGGCGCGCACTGGACGAACGTCATCGCGAACGTTCCCGGCCTTCCACCGCGGGCGCTCGTTGCCTCGATTGCCGCGTCGCAGGTGACCCCCGGGGTCGCGTACGTTGCGTTCGACCGGCACGAACTCGGCGACGACCGCGCGTACGCGTACTACACGACCGACTACGGCGCGACATGGACGAACATTTCCAAGGGCTTACCGGCATTCGTTCATGTCGTGCGAGAGGACCCGCGCCAAACGAATCTGCTCTTCGCCGGGACGGAGCAAGGCGTCAGCGTCTCGTTCGATCGGGGACGCCATTGGACGAGCCTCATGCTCGGCTTGACGCCCGTTCCTGTCTTTGATCTCGCGATCCAGCCGGTCTTCAACGACCTCATTCTCGGAACGCACGGCCGCGGATTCTACATTCTCGACGACGTCACACCGCTCGAACGTCTCGCGCAATCCCCTGCGAATCAAGCCGCACTCTTCCCGCCGATGCCGGCATGGCGCTACGTCCCTCGCCCCACCTACGAGACCGGGCGCGGTGCGTTCGTGGCTCAAAACAAGCCATACGGAGCGCTCATCTCCTACTATCTGCCAGCGCGTGCGAAGAAGCAACGCGCGCCGAAGGTGACCCTGCAGATCCTCGACGCACGTGGCGTCATACTACGCAATCTGAAAGCGACGGCGAAGCCGGGCATCAATCGCGTCGTCTGGGGCCTTCACACCGACCCGCCAGGCGGTCCACACGCGGTGCAGGATCCGCGAGCGTACTACGTCTTCTACCTCTTAGACATCAAAGGGCCGCAGGTGCTTCCTGGAACGTACACCGTACGGCTGCAGGTCGGCAAGAGCGTCATGGAAGCACCGGCCGAGGTTCGCCTCGATCCCGCAGCACGCGTTTCGACCGCGGCGCTGCAGGAACATTTCCAAGCGATGAATACGCTCGCGCAGCTCCAGGAGCGCGGCGAGGTCGAGGTCGCGACGATTGCCTCGCTCGAACAGCAGATCGCGACACGCACGAAGGCGTCTCGTGACGCTTCCCTGCGTGGCACGCTCGCGGCGTATCGCGCACAGTTGGACGCCGCCGCGAACACGTTGCGCACCGGCAACGGCAGTCAGAACGCGGGTTACAAGCATCCCGCTGCGCTCATCGACCAAGTCGCGTACTTACGCCACATCCTGCCGACGTACATGGGGCCGCCGACGGATGCGCAGCGCGCACTGATGGATCTCTACGCTCGCGACTCCGATGCGATCGGTACGCAGACGCACGATCTCTTCACTTCGCGCCTCGCTGCGGTGAACGCGCGGCTCGCGCAGGCCCATCTCAAAGCGATGCGCGCGACGCCGCTCAAGTCGAAGCCGAAGCCGAAGCGACGTTCGTAGGCTAGGGAACAGGCGTGACGGGCGGCATGAGCGTCGGCGTGGTGCTCGGCGACGGCGTCGGCGTCGGCATCTGCGCAACGAGCGGGGTCGTCTTCACGGGCGCGGCGGTCGCGTAGGCTGCGGTGCAGGCTGTGCCGATGGCCAGCGCGGCGGCGATCGAACGAATTGACATCATGACGCGCTTCTTCCCACGATGCATCCGCGTCACACGCCGCTTTCGAGCGCTTCACCTTTCAGTAAGAACGCGCTCGATCGCCGCGACGACGCGTTCCAGGGCGGCTCCGCCAGCTTGGAAGTGACGCAACTCGTGCTGCCGATTGAAGACGTAGAACGCCGGAACGAACTGATTGGCAAAGCGATCGACGATCGTGTGGTCGTTGTCGATGGCGCACGGTTGCGTGAAATGCATGTTCTCGAGCGCATCCTTGCGCACCGCTTCCACATCGAGCTCTTGCTCGGAGCGCGGCTGGTGCACGGCGACGAACGCAACCCCTCGAGGGGAGAAGCGTTCGCGCAACTCCGCCAGGCGCTCGGCCGCATCGTGGCACATGTAACACGAGATCGACCAGAAGAACACGACGACGGGACATCCGGCGAGCGACGCTGCCGTTGCTTCGCCGTTCACCCATGCCGCGGCCCCGTGGAGCGGCGGCATGGGGCTGCGCATTCGCAGCGGCAAGGCCTTACGCCGGTTGGAGCAACGATTTGCCCGGCTTCCACTCAGCCGGGCAGAGGCCACCGGCTTGCAGTGCCTGCAAAACGCGCAGCGTCTCCTCGACACTACGCCCAACGTTGTCGTCGGTGACGACGGCGTATTTCAGCACGCCATCGGGATCGACGATGAAGAGCCCTCGCTGCGCGACGCCGCTCGATTCGTCGAGCACGCCGTATGCGCGCGCTACTTCCTTCGTGAAGTCGGCAACGAGTGGGTAACGCGTGCCGCCGATGCCGTTCTGCTCGCGCGGAAGCTTGAGCCATGCCCAGTGACTGTGCACGGAGTCCGTCGAACACCCCAGAACGTCTGTGTCGAGTTCTTTGAACTCGTCGTAATGGTCGGAGAGCGCCCGGATCTCAGTCGGGCAGACGAACGTGAAGTCGAGTGGATAGAAGAAAAAGACGAGCCACTTTCCCTTGTAATCGGAAAGCGAGATCTTCTTTCCGAGATCCTTGGGGCCGGTCGCGTCTTTCGTGCTCGGCAGCGTGAAGCTGGGAGCCTGCTTGCCTACTTGAGCCATCATGGTACGACGTAGCATGGCAGCGGCGGCAAAAAGTGACAATGACTTTCATCGACCCCAGGGATTGCAGCCGGCACTCCTAAACCGTCCCTATGGAGTTCGAAACGCTGGAAGCCGTCTCGCCGCAACGCGCCGCGCACGACCAGGAGCCGCCTGAGGCGCTCGTCGCCTTCATGGAACGCGAGTGGATCGATCGCCCCACCGAGCAGGCATCGCAGGCGGAACAGGCCCGCTATCGCGAACGCGCGGCGACGCTCTCGCACGCGTATCCCGGGACGCACTTGCTCGTGCCTGCCGGCTGCGAACGTGTTCGCGCCAACGACACACACTTTCGCTTCCGCCCGTCGAGCGATTTTGCATACCTCATGGGCGGTGGCGAGCCTGGCGCTTTGCTCGTGCTCGAACCGGAGGGAAGCGGTCACCGGCGCATCCTGTTCGTGCCGGAGCACAACCGCGGGACCGCCGCCGGGTTCACCGATCGTGTGCGCGGCGAACTATGGGTCGGCCGTCATCGTGGCGTCGAGGAGAGCCGCTCGTACTACGGCGTCGACCGTTGCGAACCGCTGCAATCGATGAACGCGTACCTCGAAAGGCTTCGCAACGACGGTCATCCCACACGCCTACTCCGCGGCACCAACGGCGAGATCGATGCGATCTTCGCGCAGTGTGATGAAGATACGGAGTTCGCCGCGCACCTCTCCGAGATGCGCCTCGTCAAAGACGAGTACGAGATCGCCGAGTTACGCAAAGCGGTCGAAATCACGAAACGCGCCTTCGAAGACGTCATACGGCTGTTTCCGGTCGCAACGAGCGAGCGCGAAGTCGAAGCCGCTTTCTGGAGGCGGGCGCGGATCGAAGCGAACGACGTCGGCTACCTGACGATTGCAGCCGCCGGGGATCATGCATGCACGCTGCATTGGAACCGCAACGACGGACGCCTCGAGAAAGACGCGCTGCTGCTGCTCGACGCCGGCGTCGAATGCGATTCGCTCTACACTGCCGACGTGACGCGCACGTTGCCGGTCGGAGGACGCTTTTCGGCAGAGCAGCGTGCCGTGTACGACCTCGTCTACGAGGCGCAGCAAGCCGGGATCGCCGCCTGCTTGGCCGGCAACGATTTTCTCGAACCGAACCGGCGTGCGATGCACGTCCTCGCGCAGGGCCTCATCGAGTTGGGCGTTCTAACCTGTTCTTTGGACGAGGCGATCGATCCCGAGCATCAGTACTACCGGCGGTACACGCTGCACAACGTCAGCCACATGCTCGGCATCGACGTACACGACTGCGCGCGTGCGCGCAGCGAACGATACAAGTACGGGACGCTGCGCCCAGGCATGGTGCTCACGGTTGAGCCAGGCCTCTACTTCCAGCCGGACGACGCGACCGTTCCGGCGTCGCTGCGAGGCATCGGCGTGCGTATCGAAGACGACGTCGTCGTCACCGGCGGTGCGCCCGAGAACTTGAGCGCAACTCTTCCGTCGTCCGCGGACGCCGTCGAACGCTGGGTGCGAGGGTTAGCCTAGGGAACTGGACGCGCGCTCGGCGCCAAGGGCACGCCACTGCCCGGCAAGGTCGGCCACTCCGCGAAGGCGAGGATCAGCACGCTGACGACCGTGCCGATCGGTATGATGTTGATGAGGGCGATGGCACCGTTGAACCCCGCTCTCGCGAAGATTCTCCAAAAGAACCACACGGCGAGCGCCCGAAGCGCGAGCATAAAGATGGCAACGAAAATCCATATACTGACCAGAAGTGCGATGAGTCCGTGAAACTGGTCGGGAGTCATCTGGGACGTGTCCATGTCCGACCTTTCCGAGCGCGAGGCTCTGTGGCAGGAAGTTCCACGAGTAGTGCGCCTCTCGCCGTCGGAGGTCCCTCTTTTTTTTGCAGGCGAAGCGCGCATACATCCCGCATGCCCGAAAGCGTGACGTATCGTATCGAGCCGACCGACGCACTCATCGTCGTCGATCCTCAAAACGACTTTCTTCCCGGCGGCTCGCTGGCCGTTCCCGACGGCAATCGCATCTTCGAACCCATCAATCGAATCATGGCGCTCTTTGCGTACGTTCTCGCTTCGCGCGACTGGCATCCGCGCAACCATCGCTACTTTCAAGCTTACGGCGGACCGTGGCCGTACCATTGCGTCGCAGGAACGTACGGCGCGCGGTTTTCACCCCTGCTTGCAGCCGACGGCGTCGACGAGGTCGTCAGCAAGGGCACCGATCCCGCTACGGACGGATACAGCGCGTTTGCCGGAACGGCGCTTGCCGAGCGGCTCCACGCGCACGGAGTTCGCCGCATCTTCGTTGCCGGCATCGCCACCGACTATTGCGTGAAGTGCACCACACTGGACGCGCGCGATGCCGGTTTCGAGGCGGTCGTCATCTCCGACGCCGTCGCCGGCATCGACGTCGAACCGGGTGACGTCGACCGCGCCCTGGACGCAATGCGGGCCCGCGGGGTCGCTTTTGCCGACTCTCACTCGCTCCGAGCCTCGGCGTAGCGCCGGTTGCAGCAAGAACGGGTCTACCGGGAGCAAGTCCTCACCGTCGAACCGACGGGAATCGAGCACATTCCCGAGAGCGAGCGGCACGGGAAACCTTGGCATCTCTTCGGCGTCTGGTTCTCCGCGAACGCCGAGATCGCGACCTGGATGGTCGGCCTCATCATCGCCGCAACGTACGGGACGAGCCTGCGCAGCGCAGCAGCCGGCATCGTGCTCGGCAACGTCGCCGGATTCGCCGTCCTCGGCGTGCTTGCGTCGATGGGCCCGCGCCTGGGCGTACCGCAGATGGTCGCGGGGCGGCTTGCGTTCGGAAGAAGCGGAAACGTGTTTCCTGCCGGCTTGAGCTTTCTTGCTGGCGTCGGATGGTTCGCAATCAACAGCGTCTTCGGCGCGTACGCATTGCAGACGATCGCCGGATGGCCGTACCTCGCCGCACTCGCCGTCATGCTCACACTGCAGATCGTCATCGCGGTCTACGGTTATAACTTCATTCACCTCTTCGAACGCGCGAGCGTCATCCTCCTCGCTGCGGGGTTCGTCGTTCTCGGAATCGTGACGTTCGAGCGCGCCGATTGGAACGCGCCGTTCAATGCGCTCGCGCCCGCGGCCGGCGGCGGACCGCTGGCAGGGTTCATCTTCGCCACCGCGCTCTCGTTCTCGTACGCTCTCGGCTGGGTGCCGTGCGCATCTGATTACTCACGCTATCTGCCGCGCGCGACGAGCGCGCGCTCGATATGGTGGTACTGCTTCGCCGGATGCACCGTCTCGTGCATTGCGCTCGAGATCATGGGCGCCGCTGCGGTGAGCGCCGTGCGAGGCGTCGATTTTGCAACGGCTCTCCCGACGCAAGCCGTCTCGGCGCTGCTCTCAGCGAAATGGGTCGCAGCGCTCGTCCTCTTCTCGGTCGTCTTGGGAACCTTGACGGCGAACTGCATGAACCTGTACTCCGGCGCCCTCGCCGCGCTCGTGGCGTTCAACGTCCGTGTGAAGCGCGCAGCGGCGGCAATCGTCGTCGGCGTCTTGGGAGCACTGCTCGCACTCGGCGGCGCAGCGTGGAGCGAGATGGCGACGTACTACACGAACTTTCTCTTGCTGCTCTCCTATTGGGCGTCGCCGTGGGCCGGCGTCGTGCTCGTCGATTGGTGGCTGCGCAAAGGAACGGCGCAGGATACCGGCGGGCTGCCGCGCTGGCAGGCCGGCACCGTCGCATGGCTTGCCGGGCTCGTCGCGTCGGCGCCGTTCTGGAATCAGGCCTGGTTTGCCGGACCTTTGGCACGAGCGTTTCCACAGCTCG